>JAJFBO010000233.1 GCA_020697025.1 Burkholderiales bacterium | reverse complement strand
AGACACGTAAGAAAAAGTCTTTTTAAATCCATAATTTATACCAGAATTTAATGTCACTAAGTTAACTGGACCTGGCGAAATTGACATAATCATAGAAAATAAAACCATTGCAATTATATTATGCATAATTTTATTATCCAAGTAGTTCGTAAAATGAGATTAATACATTAACTAATACTGCGACCATAAAAAATGGTTTAACAACTGAATATCCTTTTGCTATAGCAAGTTTTACCCCTAGAAGTCCACTAATTAATAAATCAACTACCATTTATCTACCAAAAATAAAATTTACTTTGCCATAATATAGCAATTAAATGTTCTACATAATGGAGAATATAACTGATAAAAAAATGATATTCGTGAAGATTCAGTGTTTTTTTAATTTGGGATGCTAATATAAAGCAAACAACCCAGCTCAACTTTTTTATACTGAACCCTCATAAATATCATTCCCAAGGTAAAATCTTTCATCACATCCGAAACGCTGACTGTATTTTAACAGTTGCATTAAGATTTGACTAGATGGTATAATTGGGATTAACTATTCGATAGGATGGGATAATGATTAATGAATTACGTGCATTGGCAATCTTTGCTAAAGTAGTGGAGGCAGGCTCATTTCGTTCGGCATCCAGTATGCTAAAACTTTCTACCTCTGTTGTGAGTCATCACATATCAGAGCTCGAAAAACGTCTAGGTACTGCGTTACTTTATCGTTCCACAAGACAACTTTCTCTTACTTCTGAAGGTGAAAAATTATTTCTAAGTGCAAAAGAGATGTTATCAGCCGCAGAGAAAGGGCTAAATAGCATTGCATATAAAGTAGCTGATCCGACTGGAAGATTAAGCCTGAGTATACCTGCTATGCTTACAAGAAGTCCGCTGATAGATGATATTGCCAAATTTGCCAAAGCATTTCCAAAAGTAATACTTTCAATAAATTTTACTGATATACAACAGGATTTAATTAGGGAAGGCATTGATCTGGCAATTAGAATAGGTAATTTAAAAGATAGTGCATTAAAATCTAAAAGACTTTTTACTATGAAACGTAAACTTGTTGCTTCTCCATCCATAATGAGCAATTATAAAGTTCCACGCCATCCTAAAGATTTACTCAAATGGGAGTGGATTGGGCTCAAAATGCGTCCAAATACTAAAATATTAATTAATCAAAAAAATGAAACTTATTCACTCGACTTTCAACCTAAAATTGTTGTAGATAGTATGGATGCTGTATGCCAATTAGCAATTGCGGGTCTTGGACTAGCAACTCCCCCTGAGTTTTTAGTGGCAGAATATATTCATCAAGGATGTCTTGTTGAACCTCTAACTAAATGGCAAGCGGAACCAATTCCTATTTATGCTATATGGCCACCTAACGCTTCTAAAGAATCTTTAACGTTTAGATTAATAAGTTATTTAGAGAAAAAGAAAGGCTCCCCTGATAACTTTTAGATGGGTAACATTCTTACTAATTAATCTATTAAATTGTAACATTCTGTTTTAATTACTATACCCTACTTCTTGATAAACTATTTTTGCTTGTTAGTTGCCGAATTCCAATGTATTGCATCATATGAGTACTTAGAATCATAACCATTTGCATAAACATAAACTCCATTGCCATATAATTTATCATTACTATAAATGACTTTTTGAAAACTATTTTCAAAACTAAGTCTAGTAGATTTCCAGCTAAGCCCATTATCATCAGAATATAAAAGGCCATCTCCATCTTCATCAGAAGCTATACATTTAATTTTATTACAGGCTATTGAAGTGATATTAATAAAGTTTGGTTCTAATCCTGAAGTATCAATTTTTGCAGCTTGCCAATGTATGCCATCTTGAGAAATATTAATTAATGGTGTTCTAAGAACATTATCCATTCCTACTGCAATAAAGTTCCAATTATTAAAAGTTACATCATTATCATACCTGATAACATCGCTGTATGCAACTGTTGCAGATATACATAAAAGAAAAAATAATATTTTTTTAATCGAAATAATCTCCTAAAATTGTTTATATATACTTAAATGTTGCCTACGAAATATACTTCTAACGCGAGTTTGACTTAAAAATGATTGATATTATTGGATTTGGGGATAAAATCTTCAACCATTTTAGTCTCTTGCTTCAGATTTGAATATAATATTATATTATCAGTAGAATAGGTATGTTAAATAAATTTAATCCCATATACATATATTTTAATTAATATTTTATCCATAAAAGTGGGCTAAATATGATAAATTATAACCTATTGAACGTTTGATTGTGAGATAATATATTCTTTGTATAATAATCCTATATCTGCATTTTTAGGCATCGCAAAAACTCAGATATAGCATAATTTTAGAGGTAAAATACTTGAACCAAACTACGGGTGATAGACTAATATATTGTAGAGGCCTGATCGGATTTGACCGGAAAGATTTATTAAATGCAATTGGAAATGGAACCTCAAGCTCAAGTCTAGCTAGGTGGGAATTAAATCAAACAGCTATACCAAAAAGTAAATTAAAATTGTTAGTTGATACTTTTTTAGAACATAATATAAGAGTAAGTATTGATTGGTTAAAATCTGGTATTGGTGTACCACCAATCAACCTGAATTTGCAAAACTTGAGACATTTAAATTTTGATGATCTGACATATCCCATTTTATTTAAGCTCCATCAAAATATTAAAGATTTTCATTTTAAACAAGTAAACAACAATTTTTTTTCCCCTATAGTTTCATATGGTGACTATGTGGCTGGTGTTAATACTGATCCAAAATTGTTAGATAATAAGTTTTGTTTTATGATTGACAAAAATGTGACAGTTGGAAATTTTTCATTTACTGAAATGAGCCTTAAAAATATAAATAATGAATATATATATATTGAAAATATTGAAACGGTAATTTTAGGAGAAATAATATGGATAGCAAGACGTCCTTAAAAGACAATATCATGAACTTTGCGAATAATTTAATTGATGCTGGGGCGACTTATTCATCAATAATATCTACTTGCGGCTCAGAGGTGATTTATCATTCTACCAGTTATAAATGGGATAGAATATACCATGAAACTGGCTATTCAAAAGATTGT
>JAJFBO010000232.1 GCA_020697025.1 Burkholderiales bacterium | reverse complement strand
GGTTACAGATGGTATAGCGATGCTATCCGGGAACTAGGGGTTGGGCAGACATCAGTATTTCTTAATGGTATTCCTTTATTTACGGTATAAATGGGAGTTATGTTTTTAGGCGATACTATTTTGCCCAAAGTAATATTATCTGGTCTGGTAATTATTGCTGGAGTTATTCTAACTAATTTATCTACTCCTAAACGTTGTTAAAATATTAACTGCTAGTGTAAACATACTCTCAATAAAGTGACTAATACTTAAAATTATTTTTTAACTAAAATAACTTTTAAGTACTATCAATTTTAATGGTTTTATCAGTTATTAAGGTTCAAAATAAGGTATAATTACAGCCTGTTTATTCTAATTATTAAAAAAGGTAACTTATTTATGTCAATACAAAGAACATTATCAATTATCAAACCAGATGCAGTATGTAAAGATTTAATCGGTAAAATTTATACTAGATTTGAAGAAAATGGTTTAAAAATTATTGCTGCAAAAATGAAACATTTAACTGAGATTGATGCCAGCGGTTTTTATGCGGTACATCGTGAGCGTCCATTTTTTAAAGATTTGGTTAAATTCATGATATCCGGCCCGGTAATGATACAGGTTTTAGAGGGCGTTGATGCTATTGACAAGCATCGGGAAATCATGGGTGCAACAGATCCAAAACAGGCAGCTCCCGGTACAATTCGGGCAGACTTTGCAGACAGCATTGATGAAAATGCTGTACATGGTTCTGATAGTGAGGCAAACGCACAAACTGAAATTGCTTATTTTTTTAATAGTGATGAGATTTGCCCGCGTACTAGATAATAAAGTTATGGTAATGCCAGATTGAAACAGATTGGAAATCTAATGAAGCAAATAGCAAGGCTGTCTATAAGTTATAGGCAGGAAGCGATAAGCGCTATTGGAGTTTCTTTATGAAAGAACTTAAATCTGGTAAGGTTAATTTATTGGATTATACTTTAAATGGTTTGGAAGAATTTTTTATTCAAATTGGCGAACCTAAATTTCGTGCTAAACAGGTATTTCGTTGGATACATCTAAATGGGGCTTCTACTTTTGAGGTGATGAGCGATGTATCCAAAACCTTAAAAGCCAAATTATCTGAAATCGCAGAAATTCGTGTACCACAGTTAATCTCTGAACATATAGCTAGTGACGGTGTAGTTAAATGGATTTTAGAAGTTGGTGAAGGCAATAAAATTGAGACTGTATATATTCCAGAAAATGAACGGGGTACTTTGTGTATTTCTTCACAAGTTGGATGTGCCTTGGAGTGTCAATTTTGTTCTACCGGGCGTCAGGGATTTAACCGCAATCTAACTGCTGGTGAAGTAGTTAGCCAGTTATGGTGGGCTAACCAGAGTTTAGGCCATACTCCTAAAGAAGAAAAAATTATTACTAATGTTGTTATGATGGGAATGGGTGAACCATTAGCTAATTATGATAATGTTGTAACTGCCATGAAAATCATGCTAGATGACAACGCCTACAATTTATCTAAAAGAAAGCTTACTTTATCTACCAGTGGAATGATTCCAGGAATTGACAGGTTAAAAAATGATTGCCCGGTATCATTAGCCGTTAGTTTACACGCATCAAATGATGAAGTACGCAGTGAAATTATTCCCTTAAATAAAAAATATCCGATTAAAGAATTAATGGCGGCTTGTTCACGTTATTTAAGTGCTTCACCCAGGGACTTTATTACATTTGAATACGTAATGCTACAAAATGTCAATGATAAATTACAGCATGCCCGAGAGCTTATAAAAATTGTAGGCAATATGCCGTGTAAATTCAACCTTATACCCTTTAATCCATTTCCTAATGCAGGGTTTGAAAGTTCAAGCCGGGATCAAATTTTGCAGTTCCAAAAGATACTGCGTAATGCCGGGTTCATTACTACAATACGTAAGACTCGTGGCGAAGATATAGATGCAGCTTGCGGGCAATTAGTTGGCAAAGTTAATGATAAAACCAAGCGTCAGGAAAAATGGCGTACAATTGCAATTCAGCAAGTAAGCAGCAAATAAGCATAAATAATTATAAGATAGGCAGGAAATGACTTATATCAAGCGCCGTAAAAGTGTCAATGTAAAAATTGGCAATGTAACAATAGGTTCCGATCATCCGGTAGCAGTGCAGTCAATGACAAATACTGATACAGAAGATGTCAAATCTACGGTAGAACAAGTTGCGCAGTTATATAAAGCTGGTTCAGAGATTGTACGCCTTACAGTTAATACATTAGAAGCAGGCAGTAAAATCCGCGAAATCAAACAACGGTTATGGGATATGGGAATTAATGTACCTATAGTTGGTGATTTTCATTTCAATGGACATAAAATCCTGGCAGAAAGTCCGGACTGTGCCAAATATCTGGATAAATACCGGATTAATCCTGGTAATGTTGGCAGCGGCAGCAAGAAAGATGAACAATTTAGCTTTATGATAGAGCAGGCAATACAATATCACAAACCAGTACGTATTGGCGTAAATTGGGGTTCTCTGGACCAGGCCTTATTAGCGCAGATGATGGATAAAAACGCAAAATTGGCTTGTCCTCTTGAAGTTGATCAGGTAATGCGTTTAGCCTTAGTTGAGTCCGCATTACAAAGCGCCGTACGGGCAATGGAACTTGGGCTGCGTGAAGACCAGATTTGTATATCCTGTAAAGTAAGTAAAGTGCAGGATTTAATAACAGTTTACACTGATCTGGCAGCTAAATGTAATTTTCCATTGCATTTAGGTTTGACTGAAGCCGGTATGGGTATACAGGGTATAGTTGCATCTACCGCGGCGATAGGAAATTTATTACAAATGGGAATTGGGGATACCATTCGTGTATCATTAACCCCAAAACCAGGTGAAAGTAGAACACAGGAAGTTATTGTAGCCCAGGAGATTTTACAATCATTAAATATCAGGTCATTTACACCCGTAGTCACTGCTTGTCCTGGCTGTGGGCGGACATCAAGTGATTATTTCCAACATTTAGCCCAGGATATCCAAAGTTATTTAAGTGAACAAATGCCAATATGGCGTGAATTTTACCCAGGTGTTGAAACTATGAAAGTTGCAGTTATGGGCTGTGTCGTGAATGGGC
>JAJFBO010000231.1 GCA_020697025.1 Burkholderiales bacterium | reverse complement strand
AAAAGAAGCAACCAGTGATAGCATACCTATTGCTGTAATTATCCAGCTAATTAGCACAGCGATAGTTCCTGCAGAATGGGCAACATTTCTTGGTATATCAAATACACCGCTGCCCATCATTGAACTAAAAAGTAATGAAAAGAGGGCAAAAAAAGTTAAGTCTTTTATTCCAGCTTTATCTGATGCTGCCAGGTTTAATGCCATCATAGTCCTTTCTTTAGATATATTTTTTATAGCCATATTTTTGGCAATATAAAGAAAATAAAAACAAATATTAAATAATTTACGGATATTACTATGTCTTAATCTTCAAAAATATAAAAATTTTAGGGGTAATATTTAGGTAATATTAAGAATTATTAACTAGAATATTTTGTTAAAATTTAACTCTGGAAATTTAATATTCTTTGGAAATTTATGACTAAATATGATAAAACTGCCCAAGATCAAGTTAAAAAGGAAGTACATGAATTTAAACAAGGAAAAGCTCTTAGTGGAAAGGGTGGGGCCAAAGTTAAAAGTCAAAAACAAGCAGTGGCTATAGGTTTAGACAAAGCTCGTAAAAAAGGTGCTAAGGTGCCTAAAAAAGATTAAATTAACATATTATGAGGCTATCCATCTATATGTTGAGAGAATGTTTTTTTATACAAATATAGTGTTAATGCTGAGGTATAAACCATAAGTAAGATGGTAATAGCTAACCCAGTTTCTACACTATATTTGACCTCGAGAAAAGAAAATAATTTAAAGGCCATTGCAGTACACGCGCCATACAATAACATTTGTATCAAAGTTAAAATTACAGATAAATCTTCGCTTAACTCATTTGGTTGTCTATAGAAGATGCATGAATTTACGTAGTTAAAAATTGCAGAAGAAAAGATTCCGAATAAGCAGAAAACAATAGCCATCAAATAAATATTATTAAACGGGCTAAAAGCAAAAAAACTTAATAAAGCCATAAATATAAGATATACTTCGGAAATTTGTTGCGTACGAAATAAGTTTTTACGGTATAAGAGCTTACCCAACATAGAAGCAATACCCATTAAGGTTAAAAGTAAGCTAATTTTTAAAGTTGAATATTTATAAAATTTATAGAGAATTGAAGTAAGTAAAGGAATAAAAGCTATGATAGCAAAGCGGCTTAATACATGTATACCTATAACATTTAATAATATTTTATTGAATACATCTTTATTAAAAATAAAATTATTGGAAAGTTTTTTATACTTAATAATTAGGCCCAAGGCAAGAATACCAACAACAAATAATGACGATAATGGAATTAAACCATCAATAATTAAACTACCAAGACTAATTAATAAGGCAAAACTTATATACTCTACTATATCTAATGTTTTTATTTCTACAAACTTATGATTAGTATTAAATTCAAATTTTTGATTAATAAAAAATATTCCAGCCAAAATTAAATTAAATAATATAAAGATAAAATTCCAGCCAATTAAAGTGATAAAGCCACTTAGAGCCGGCCCGGAAATTATTCCAATTATAGAAATAGCACTAATAAGATTTAAATCCTGGTCTTTTTCCTTACTATTGGCAACCACATCCATAAAGCTCAAAGCATACAGTAAAGTCAGGCAAAATCCTTGTATAGCCCGTAAAATACAAAATATTACCCAGTTACTAGTAAAAAAAGCCCAGGTAAAATTAGTAAATAATATAATTATTAATATTTGATATAGCAGTTTTAAATTAAATACACGATAAAAATACTTAGTTAGAGGTAGTGAAATACTGGCACCAACTGCAAGGCTAATATATAAAGTTGACAAATGCTCATATGAGACCTTAAATACTTCCATCAACTTACCTAGGATAGTATTAACAAAACTCATATCCAGCATTTCTAATAAAGTTATAATAGCACAGAAAAATAAACGCATAGAAGTACCTGATTCAGAACCATAAATTTATAATTAATTTGTACTAATTATCCTAATGCTCGTGCAAAAGAGCTTATTTAATCAGCTTAAAATTAAAATAAAAATTAACTTATTCAATTTCAAAAAATTTAATTCACTTTATATATTTTATTCATTATAACATTATAATAACCCATTTAAGTAGAGTTTTCAACAATAAAGTTAACCTAAAAATTTAGAAAATTTGCAATTAGGGGTTGCAAGCCGGAAACCTCGAAACGTCTGAGCTAAGCCACAACCATTCTTTTATTTTGCTTTATCAGATGTGATAGTACACTAACTACGCCAATTTCTGGTTCTTAATCATCAAATAATTACTTACTTTAGAAAATTATTCCATTTATCTGCAACATATTCTGTTCCTTCCCTATCTGCGAATATTGATATTGTATCTGTAAAATCAGAGTAGGTGTTAGTTATTCCACCAAATTGTTTTCCAGGAGATATATAAAACGAATCTATAGGATTAATTTCAAAATCTACGTCAGATATATTATTAGCGGCTATATCGGGGAGATCGTCGCTAAAATCAAATACAAAATCATTTTTATCAAGGCTTAGATTAGATGGGGTTAAATTTAAATTACTATTTGAAGTTGTTACATTTTTTACTTCAGTTCCATAGACATTTGTAAGAAGGATACATAATAATCCTACATATTTTAAGCTTCTCCTTTTAAATCCTTTTATAAAGTTTAAGTTAAATAATTATGATTAATGTTTTAAGTCAAAGCTTATTGTATTTACAATTTCACTTTAACTCAGGGCGAATTATATCTAGCTGGACTTTAAAATTTAACCTGCGAAAATCGCAGAGTTATAATTATTTAATTTTAAAATTTGTAATAGTAAGGTTTAAGTCATTGATATTATTTCAAATAATCATTGTTAGTTTTTTATAAAAAAAATTAAAAATATTCGGGGGTCTTTTAGATATGCTATAAAATCCAATGAACTTATTTAAACTGCTTAATGCACAAAATTTATCTTTCCGTAATTTCTAAATTCTATATCGACTGTTCCAAAAACATATGTATAATTATGTTTTTGGAACAAAATTTTACTCTTTTATCAATTAATTATAATTATTTTTAAAAAACGGAAAACCTATGATTATTTCTCTATTTAGACGTTCATTTTTTATCGCCATCGCTTCTATTCCATTGGCTAATT
>JAJFBO010000015.1 GCA_020697025.1 Burkholderiales bacterium | reverse complement strand
TGATATTTGTTGCTACAATTTCAACCTGGCCTGTTCTTATTTCTTTATTCGGATTTGGCCGCTGGCGTACAACACCTGTTATATTTAACACATATTCATGTTTAACCAGGCTAGCATCTTCAAAACATGGACTCTCTGGTTCAATTACTACTTGTACCAGTCCTTCACGGTCGCGTAGATCCAAAAATATTAAACCGCCCAGATCTCGCCGACGATGAACCCATCCATTAACAGTAACAGTTTGACCAATATATTGTTCAGTAATTAACCCGGTATAATTTGTTCTTTGCATAATTTCTTTCAGATTTGTCTTTTTTAATTGTACCAAGTTTATGCAGGGTAATTAAATTACATAAAGCTTGGCCATTGGTCATATTTAATTGTGCTCTCTAGGATAAAAAATATCTAAATATTTTTATTATTGGCTAATTTATAACTAATAATTTATAGCCCATAATTATATCATTATACATATATTGTTATGCTATAATCATAACCTTGTGTGATGTATTTGATGTGATTTATTAGTTTGAGTTTTTATATAATTTAGCTAAACCAATCAATTACAGTAAATTAAATAAAATAATTTAATTGAAAGTGGAACAAAATCAATGAATAGAATTTTAATTTTAATGGGTATTGGCGTTACTGTTGCTGCCTGTAACGGTGTTGGTGGCGCTGCCAGTAATGTCCCTACTATTGCTGCAACAGTGACAAGTGGAAATTGTGGTAATTTTAATTATACTGGTGAGTCGTGTGTTATTACTATTGCTTATAATACATTTGGAGCAACTAGTCCATCGCTTAGTTATACACCAAATCCATTGCCTGTAGCAGTTACGAATAATGGTTCATTTAATACAACGTATGGCACGTGTCAAACTAATGTAAGTAATACAACTGGAGCCGGGATGTTTATTTGTCCGGTTACTGTTATTTATACTTCTGGAGTTGGCGGTGCTAATTTTAATCTGGCTTTTGTTATTAATACTTCTGCTGGTTCTGCAACGTCTAATACTATAAACGTTAGCGGAAATTAATGAATACAGTTTTAAATAGCAAAAACTTTAATTTAATTTTATAAAGGAAACAAAATGAATAAACTTTTAATTTTACTGGGTATTGGCGTTGCTGTAGCAGCTTGTGATAACGTTGGCGGAAGTGCTAATGTTGCAGTTATAACTGCATCTGTTACTAGCGGTAATTGCTCAGGTGTTACAGCAGGTAATGTTGGTATGGCAACTGGTGAGTCATGTGCTATTACGATTAACTATAATAATCTTGGAGGAACTGGAAATACGCTTTCATCTAATCCTAGTTTTGAATCTTTACCATTATCCATTAATGCTCCTAATTCAACATTTAGTAATACCTTTAAGGCATGTCAATCCAAAATGAGTAGTTCTAGTAGTGGAACATGTGATCCAATAGTTATTACTTACACCAAGATTCCGCTTGTTGAAAGCCCTGATTTTGCTTTAAGTTTTACAGCTGTTGCTGGCTCAGCTTCAGCGACTACAACTCCTATACAGGTTAAAGGTCAATAAATTTTTTTGCATCCATAGCTCAGTTGGATAGAGTGTCAGTTTCCGAAGCTGAAGGTCACAAGTTCGATTCTTGTTGGGTGCACCAAACATTTATATCATATCAAGATAAAGGTTACGTTGTATTAAATCATAGCGTAACCTTTTGACGGGGTGTTAGCTCAGTTGGTAGAGCAGCGGACTCTTAATCCGTAGGTCGACAGTTCGATCCTGTCACACCCTACCATTACTTTTATAAAATAGGATAAAAAATATGGCAGTTGCACCAGATACTGTAAGTCGGGCGCCAGCAATAACATACACTATTTTACCTCTACTAAACACACACATATATAAAATAATACTTCAATTCATACCTAATACCAATTGTTCAACTTTGAAATTACCAACCTGGATACCAGGTAGTTATATGATCCGGGAATTTAGCAAAAATATAATAAGTATTAATGTTAAACAGCAGAATATAGCTGTCATATGTGAGCAAATTGATAAAAACACCTGGCAAATTAGCGGCTATAAATTGCATCAACAAGTAGATATTGAATATGAAGTGTACGCATTTGATTTTGGTATTAGAACTGCTTATTTAGATAGTAAACGTGGATATTTTAATCCCACTAGCTTATGTCTAGGTATATTAGACTATGAAAATTTAGCTCATATTATTCAATTTAATAATATGCCGCCGACATGGAATGTGGCAACTGGATTGACTTATGTAGAAAATCAATATTTGGCAGCTAACTATAATGAATTAATTGATGCGCCCTTTGAATTAGGGGAGTTTATACGCTTATCCTTTGAAGTATATGATATACCGCATTATATTATTTTAAGCGGTACAATTACTCCAAGCTTCGATAGTAAACGGTTTATAAAAGATATAACAACTATTTGTCAAACACAAATGGATTTGTTTGGCGGTGTAGCGCCATTTACAAATTATACATTTCTATTATATTTGGGTGGGGAAATTTATACCGGACTTGAACATGCCAATTCTACTGCGTTAATGGCTCCGTACTACGCGGTTAGTACCTCCCAGATGAATAAAATTAATGATGACTATCTAAAATTACTTGGTTTAATAAGTCATGAGTACTTTCATTTATGGAATATTAAGCGTATAAAGCCACAAGTATTTAATCCATATGATTTATATACTGAAAACTATACTGGTTTATTATGGTGGTTTGAGGGAATTACATCATATTATGATGATTTGGTTTTATACCGGGCAGGTCTTATTGATAAAAAATATTATTTACAGATTATTTTGGATAATATAAATAATATTTATAAGTATTCAGGAGTAACTAAACAAAGTCTGCTTAATAGCAGTATAACTGCTTGGGTAAAATTTTATCGCCCTGACGAAAATAGCCCAAATAGCTTAGTGAGTTATTATATAAAAGGTGCTCTTGTCGGTTTATGTCTGGATTTAATTATACGAAATAAATCTGATCGCAAATCACTTGATGATGTTTTATTAGGTTTATATAATAAATGGTTGGAGGACGGACAGGGCATAGCTGAAGAAGAACTTTCTGATTTAATTAAGAAGTATACAGGTTGTGATTTGGCTAAAGAAATTTTAGACTATACTACTACAACAAATGAGCTTCCATTAAAACAGTTATTTGAAAAATACGGTCTTGATTTAATAAAAATTTCTGCAAATTATGCTAGTTCAGGTAAAATTTTGCCAAAAGATGAGGAATTGGCACCTAATAACAAACTAAGTCTGGGTATAAAATCTGTTAAAGAAACTATAGGCTATAAAGTTATTAATGTTTATGATAAAACTCCTGCGTCTGAGAGCGGTTTAGCGGGCGGCGACATTCTAATTGCTTTTGATAATGTAAAATTAACTGATCTGGATAAACAATTAAGCCTATATACAGTTAATAGCCAGTTTAATGTTACTTTATTCCGTCAGGAACAACTATTGACTGTACGAATAAACCCTAAAAGTGATTTGACACATATTTATAATTTAAAAATAACTGATGAAGAAAAATTATCTAACTGGCTCTAACAATATTTAAAGTTTTACATTCCCTCAATTTTTTAAATTAGGCAACTAGTTAATCAATAAAAATATAAGTATTTTAAAAAATAACAATAAAATTAGTTTTTTAATATATTTATATTTATAGTTGGTTCCATAATTTTTAAATAAAATTAAAGGAAAGCAAAAAATGAAAATAAAGAAAATATTAGTTTTTCTTAAATCTAGCATATTTGCATACAATATATTTTATATAAAAATATGCTTGTAAATAAATTAAAAATAAATATGACAAGTAATTTAATCGAAATATGGAATTTAACTATATTACATAATTTTATAGTATAATAGTGCGTTGCAAAATTTATAAGGAAATATTTGTATGAGTAATGTTGTTCATTCAACTGATGCTTCTTTTGAAGCTGATGCAGTTAAATCAGGAGTTCCGGTACTAGTTGATTTTTGGGCAGAATGGTGTGGACCATGCCGTATGCTTTCACCAATTTTAGATGAGATTTCTACGGCTTATGAGGGTAAGCTAAAAGTTGTTAAAGTCAATGTTGATGAAAGTAGCGCAACTGCTGCTAATTACGGTGTTAGAGGCATTCCTACATTACTGCTAATGAAAGATGGACAAGTTGTTGGAACTAAAGTTGGTAATTTACCAAAAAGCCAATTAACAGCTTTTATTGACAGCAATATTTAATTTAGGTTATAATCCCGCTTGTTATTCATATTAATAATTAGCGGGTTCTTCTCATTCTTGATAATCCAATCATATTTTCAAATAAAATTTTCCTTTAATGAGACTCATTTTATATTAATAAATACACTTCAATAATCCAAATTTTTAAGTAGAAAAGATTTATGCATTTATCCGAGATAAAAGATTTACATGTGACAAGGCTTTTAGAGATTGCCACCGAATTACACATAGAAGGAGCTAGCAGGCTTCGCAAACATGACATTATTTTTGCCATATTACGTAAAAATGCTGAAGCTGGTGAGACTATATTTGGTAGTGGTGTTTTAGAAGTACTGCCAGATGGATTTGGCTTTTTACGCTCACCAGATACTTCATATCTGGCAAGTCATGATGATATATATGTTAGTCCAAGCCAGATTCGTCGCTTTAGTCTACAAACGGGTGATACGGTAGAAGGCGAGATACGAATGCCCAAAGAAAGCGAAAAATATTTTGCATTAACCAGAGTAGATAAAGTAAATCATGATGAACCGGAAAGTGGTAAGCATAAAATTTTATTTGAAAATTTAACTCCTTTATTTCCAACTAAACAGTTAGTATTAGAACACGATACTGAAGCTGAAGAAGCTTTAACAGGTAGAGTTATTGATTTAATTGCCCCAATTGGCAAGGGACAGCGCGCTTTACTTGTTGCTCCTCCTAAAACAGGTAAAACTGTAATGTTACAGCAAATTGCCCATTCAATAGCTGTTAATCATCCGGAAGCTGAATTAATTGTACTTTTGATTGATGAACGTCCGGAAGAAGTAACGGAAATGCAGCGTTCAGTCAGGGGTGAAGTTGTTGCTTCAACATTTGATGAACCTGCAACCAGACATGTACAGGTCGCAGAAATGGTGATTGAAAAGGCTAAACGTTTAGTAGAACATAAAAAAGATGTAATAATTTTACTTGATTCTATAACCAGGCTTGCCAGAGCATATAATACAGTAGCTCCTGCTTCAGGTAAAGTGCTAACTGGAGGTGTTGATGCTAATGCACTACATCGTCCTAAAAGGGTATTTGGTGCTGCAAGAAATATTGAAGAAGGCGGCTCATTAACAATTATTGCAACTGCTTTAGTTGATACCGGTTCAAGAATGGATGATGTAATCTATGAAGAGTTCAAGGGTACAGGTAATATGGAATTACATTTAGACCGTGATATTTCGCAAAGACGTATTTATCCGGCAATAGACATTTTACGTTCTGGTACCAGGCGAGAAGAATTACTACTATCAAAAGAACAATTGCAAAAAGTCTGGATTTTACGTAAAATTATGGCAACTATGCAAAGTGTTGAAGCCATCGAATTTATTACCGATAAGCTTAAAGAAACCAAAAATAATGCTGAATTTTTTGATGCTATGCGCCGTTAATTATTTTACTTTAGCAAAACTAAGTACGATAAACATATTTATCGTATAGACGGATATAATTTATTTTTTTGAAAAAAATATGAAAAAACTAATACTAAATCGTTACTTATGTACTTTGCTTGCCGGGATCAGTGTAGTTCAAGCTGACGTTCATTGGCAATGTCAATATTCTACATCTTTAGTTGTTGATCCAATTTATAAAATTTCAGATTATTCTATGAAAAGAGAGTTTGACTTTTTCTGGAGTGTGCAAAAAGGGGTTCTTACTGTAGATAATTTTTTTCATACTGACCTAACTGTTCAGGATATAGGAGAGCCTATTGGTTCTACTAACAAACCTGACTGGATTTATTTGGATAAAGATGGTCAGGTTAAAGGTGGCAAGGTCCTTTCTAAAATTGGAAAAGTCAGTCCAGAAGAAAATGTATATTGGGAATTTTTTGATAACAATAAAGGTAATATTTCTGGTAAAGATATTCCAACAGCAGATTCAGATAAAAAAAATAAATGGACAATCCGTTTGGTAAGCCCAGTAGAAAAACTGTGGAATAATATTACTACACAGGCCATATGTCACAAGGTTCCATAACTAACTTTTTAAATCCTTAGTAACTCCAGAATTATTTAGTACATAATTTTTAGTGTTAAAATATGAGTAAAAGTAAAAAAAATCTAAACAGCAGGCATAAAATTAAGAATTTGCTTATATTAATGAGCAGTTTTAATGTAGCAAATGCTAAATTTTTATAGTTACGCGGTTGTCCCTTACTTTTAGCTATATTAATCGTTCATCTAGCTAAGACTAACAATATAGGAGTTTTAAAATAATGAAAATAATAATTACTATAATTACTTTGATGCTGATTTCTTTATTTTTAAATAGCTGTAGTTCGGGAAGTTCAACTAAGAATAACACAAATAGTTTTAATTACCCGATAACACCAACTGTCAATGTAGTTAATAATTATTTTGGAACACTTATTCCAGATCCATATCAATGGCTAGAAAGTACTACGTCACCAAATGTCTTAAGCTGGGTTAATGAACAAAATAATTTTACTCAAAAATACTTTGATATGCTACCTGATTATTCGCATATCCTTGGTCAAGTAAATGCCATATACGATAACAGTAATACTACCAATAAATCGCTTAAATTTGATAAACAATTTAAAACAATTGTTACAGGCAGAGGTGTTTACTTCTATCAAATCAATAAGGATTATGATGAAGTGGAACATATAGAGCGTAAAACTATTCCCGGTATGGGAAAGCAGCTAACTATCTCTAGAGATAATATTATTTATATTACCAATAACCCGGACCAGGCAGGAAAAGCTTTTATAAATTTAAATAGTTTTTATCCTAATGACGTGATTACAACAACTGGAATTACTATTTTTGATGAAGGTAAATATCTGGTTATTTCTCTGAGCCATAATTCTGGTGATCTATCTGATTTACTTATAATTGATATAGCAAGTAAGAAGCAAATAGCATTAATTCCCAATACATTTGGTAATGTATTAGCATGGCATAGCGGATTTTTTTATGTGGCGCCCCGTGATGTAGCTAATCCGCTACTTTCTTCATACAATAATGATGACCTGAATTATTTTTCTATAAATAATCATGGGCAAACTCAAACTACAACAGTTTATAGTGGCGACAGCCATATTTCAGTAGGACTTAGTTATCTGGACACTACCAGCTCCAAACTATACTTCCAAACTGGATTTGATGTCGCTAATAATCTTTATCAGGTTGATTTAACCAAAGATATTTGGCAGCCAGAAATTTTTATTGATGATGGTTTTTTACACAGTTATAATATATTAAATATTATAAATAATCAAGTTTTAATCACCACAAATTCAGATGCACGTCGTTTGCGTTTAATTTCAGTTGATGCTGATAATCCAGAACGGCAAAATTGGCAAAATATTTTACCGGAAGTTAATAGTCAGAAAATTATTAATGGGATTTATAATTGTGGTAACAAATATATAGTTGACAGTATTGATGATAAAGGAATTAGTAAAGTTGCTCAATATGGCGAAGACGGCTCATTTGAAAATGATATTATGCTGCCAGGTCAAGGCGCGGTAAGCCTTTATAAAGATTATTGTCTAAGCGAGAGTCACTTCGTAATGTCTTATTCAAATTTGGTGACACCATGGAAATATATTAATTATAATCCTCAAACTCATACTGGAAATATTTATTTTACCACTAAAGTGGCAACCTTTAATCCTGAAGATTATGAGATGACAGAAGCTAGCATTCCATCAACAGATGGCGCAGTCATAAACATCTTTCTGGCCTATAAAAAAGGTTTACAATTAAATGGGAAAAATCCGGCCTATATTTATATTTATGGTGGTTTTAATTATCCTCTTTTAGCTAACTTTAGTCGCAAAGAAGTATTCTTTTTAGAAAATGGTGGCGTTTATGTTGTAGCGCAGGTACGAGGCGGCGGCGAGCAAGGAACCAGTTGGTATAATGATGCCAGGTTAATGAAAAAACAAAATACATATGATGACACTATTGCTGTTGCCAAGTATTTAATTAATCATGGCTATACAAACCCCGGGAAGTTAGGTCTTGGCGGACGCTCTAATGGCGGACTTACAGCTGCTGCAGTTGCTCTGGAACGCCCGGATCTTTTCCAGGTTGCTTTTCCAGCGGTCGGAGTTTTAGATCTATTACGCTATGACTTATTTACCTATGGCTTTAGCTGGTATTTGGATTATGGTTATAGCAGCAACCAGAATGAATTTAATAATATGTTAAATTTTTCACCATTACAAAATATACATACAAAGGCTTACCCAGCAATGTATATTCAAACTTCCCAACAAGATACTAGAGTTCCACCGCTTCATAGCTATAAATTTGCGGCAACAATGCAAAATGTGGCAAGTGGACCAAATCCATATTTATTGGATTCATATCCAAACTTAAGTCATTTTCTTGGAACTATGGAAAATGTTGAGGCGGCGAAGACGTGGGCGTTTTTCTTTGCAAACACAAATACGCCAATATTAACTAAGTAATATAGCAATAAGTTAATTAAATAACCTATTTTGGATATTAATACCTGTACCACCAGCTATTACTGTTAATCCTTATTAATTTACTGGCTTAAATATTCACTAATCATCTTATTTGCAATACTATAAGTTGTACCTGGACGTCCTGGGTAGTTATGTCGATTATAAAATGCGGCTTGTTCAATTTCTACAGGATCAATTACAATTTCACCAGATTTGTAGTCTGCAGTGAAACCTACCATGATTGAATTACTTGGAAACGGCCAGGGCTGTGAGCCCCAGTAACGTATATTTTTTATTTCAATACCAACTTCTTCATGGACTTCACGTCTTACAGCATTTTCTAAAGTTTCACCAACTTCAACAAATCCGGCAATCAGGCCCCATACATTTGGTGCAAAATTTATACCACGTGCCATTAAAATCTCATCTCCCTTATGGATCCTGACAATTATTGATGGTGCAATATGCGGATATACCTCATGGTTGCATTGGCTACATAGGAGAAATTTGTTTTTGTCTTGCCGCATAGTTCTACTACCACAAATACCACAAAATTTATGTGTGTCATAATAAGAATTTAACTGCTGGTAGTAAACGATAACTTTTAATAAAGCGTCATCAAAATAATTTAATGCCTGACGTAAATGAATTAATTTTAGTGAACCTGGAAAATTATCAGGCACAGGGTCAATCCCGGAAACCAGATATTCGTCAGTTTGAACTATAGATATAAGCATATGTTTAATCTGAGATATATGTTCTTTTTGCGGCAGGGAAATTTTTTCATCATTTTGGTGCACAAGAATTTTATGTTGTGTAATTATAATATGTAACATATTAATTTCGCAGCAATTCATTGATAGATACTTTAGCTCTTGTTGACTCATCTACATGCTTGACAATAATAGCGGCATAGGTACTATGAGTACCGTCAGCACTAGGTATATTACCCGGCACAACAACAGAGTAAGGTGGAATTTTTCCATAAGAAATTTGTTTAGTAGTACGATCAAATATTTTAGTAGAGCCACCAATATAAACACCCATACTAATTACACTACCTTGCCCTATAATTACGCCTTCGACAATCTCGCTTCTGGCACCAATAAAACAGTTATCCTCAATAATAGTTGGATTTGCCTGTAAAGGCTCTAATACACCGCCAATACCTACTCCACCAGATAAATGTACATTATCACCTATTTGAGCGCATGAGCCAACTGTAGCCCATGTATCTACCATAGTACCTTTGCCAATATAAGCGCCGATATTTACATAACTTGGCATCAATACAGTATTTTTACCAATATAGGCGCCTTTTCTGACAATAGCCGAGGGTACGGCACGAATTTCATCATGTCTAAATTTATCCTCTGTGAAATCAGTAAATTTTAAATCTAATTTATCATAAAACTTGGTCCAGGCTGCATCTATAAGTTTATTACTCTGAGTTCGAAAAGATAATAAAATAGCTTTTTTGATCCAGGTATTAACTAACCATTCATTATCAATTTTTTCTGCAACTCTGATATCGCCGCAATCCAAGGCCTCAATTATAGTACGCACTGCAGCAGCAATATTTAAATCCGTTGGGTTTATAGTGTTAATTCTGGAATAAGATTCTTCGATTATTTGCTTAATATTGTCCATGTTTTTCCACCAGTAGAAGTTATAATTTTTTGAAAGTTATTAAATGCAATATATTCATTACCAATTTCATAATTATCAACTGCAATATATTTATTATCGACCTTGACTGCCATCTTTTGGAGCCATTTTTCCTGAGGAATTGAATTCCATATTTTTCCATCAGTAGATGTTATAATTTCACTAAAAGCTGAAACAATAAATTTATCTTTAAATGTTGCTATACGGCAGACAAAAGATTTATCTGCTGCAGGTATTGTAATCTTATCCCAGTCAAGCCCATTAGAAGACGTATGAAGAGTGCCGCTGTGACTAGTTGTTAAAACAATTCTCCCCATATTATTAACCGCTATGTTTTTAAGCATGGTTGTCGGATAAGCTCAGCTTATTAACCCAATGGTAAGGCCCAAAATTAAACTAAACGAAGGTTTAATCATCTTTTCTACTTTTTTACAAAAAACATTTAAATTAATTATATTTGTATAGGCCAAATACATATTGGAAACTGAACTATATCTAATTAAGCAATAATTTTACCATTATTCACTAATTGTCTGTGCCGCTCAAATGGCGTCATTTTATTATCAAATCTGGCATGTACCCGCTCAAAGTTATACCAACGCAAGTATTTATCTAATTTTTTGTTAAACAAATGTATGTCATCAAATAATAAATTGCCATACTTAATCATAAACTCGTTCTGGATGGTTCTGTTAACTCTCTCACATCTGGCATTTTGCTTAGGTGATTTGGGATAAGTATGGTAATGAATAACATCATTATCTTCTATATATTTAGCAAAGTCTTTTGCAAATTCCGAC
>JAJFBO010000230.1 GCA_020697025.1 Burkholderiales bacterium | reverse complement strand
TACTCTTCCGAACATTGAACATTAAGCATATTGTGTGTTAATTAACTCTTTTATACGAGTCCAACAGGTGGCATCTTGTTTAAAATTATTTTAATCTCTTTTTGATAATCCTTACACCGGAAAATCTGGTAATCAGGATTATTTTCATTAAACCATACAATATAATTATCGCCAAACTCCAGATTAGTATTTTTTTCTAAAATAAGCTTATAAAATGATAGCTGCAAAGAGTAATGATCCAATTCAGTATCCTGAATATGATCTATTGGGGGTAAATGGTAATAACTGGAACCAGTTTTAATTTGTTTATTAGTCTTCCAGTCCCAGATTTCAAGTTTATTACTCTTATGATTATAAAAAATTTGATCAACTGTACCGCCAACCATATGCTCAATATCGCCTACAATTAGTTCAGATACAATGGGTAACATCTTCCCAGCTATATCATTAGTAAATTTATCTATTAGAGGTACTATATTTTGAATAATATCTTGTACCGGGTCATAGCCAAAATGATTTAAAATTAAATCCTGCGGATAGGTAAACTCAGTACCAGATAATTTATTTTCTAATATCTGATGAGTAATGGTTCCTTTGATTTTTGAAAGCTTGGCATTAAACTCCCACTTAAGTTTTAATTCATCAGGACTAATACCCAGATTTTTAGCTTTTACTAAAGCCCAATAGTCGCTGTCAAATGTTTTAATTAACTGTTTAAGTATATTAGTAACTGAGCTTACTTTAATATTATTAATTAAGTAGCTATGATCTTCAGCCATAAATTTAATTTTTTCAAATATATCAAAGTAAGGTGCATAGTGATCACGCATGGGTTGGTGCCTTTAAGGACAATAATAGATAATATATAAGGATCTATGTGGGTAAATATAGCTAACTAGGTTTTTGCTAAAGTATTACGTAAATTACTAATTGTCTGACTATAATCCGGGGTATTAAAAATCGCGCTTCCCATAACAAAAGCATTAGCTCCTGCTCTGACTACATCTGCAATATTATCTATCTTAATGCCACCATCAACTTCCAGTATAATATCACGTCCTGATTTATCAATCAATATTCTTGTTTGATGGATCTTTTCTATTATACCTGGAATAAATGACTGTCCTCCAAAACCCGGATTAACTGACATAAGCAAAATCATATCAATTTGATTAATATTTGCTTCTATATAACTAAGTGGCGTACCAGGATTTATTGCTAATCCTGCTTTTAGTCCCTGATCTTTTATCAAGTTAAGACTTCTATGTACATGTAAACTAGCTTCGGGATGAAACACTATAATATCTGCTCCGGCTTTAGCAAACTCATTAATCATACTATCTACCGGAATAATCATTAAATGCACGTCAATAAGGGCATTTTTGCAGTATGGTTTAATTGCCTTACATACCATAGGACCAAAGGTTAAATTGGGTACATAATGATTATCCATTACGTCGAAATGAATAAAATCTGCACCAGCATCAATAACCTTTGTTACTTCTTCACCAAGCCTGGCAAAGTCCGCCGACAGTATACTTGGGGCAATTATATATGGTTTAGTCATAAAATTTACCTAAATGTATATCCATCTATCATATTAATAGATGGATAAGTTTAATTCCTGTAATGCCAATTTCGATACTACTTAACTGGTTTGTGAACCGGGGTTGGAGCCGGGATTGGTTTTCCTTCTATAATATTCAATGCCCATTGTAACTGAAAATCATTTTTTAAATCTATTGTCGCTTCACTTTGCCTCATGACTTTTGGCACATTGAGCATTTGTGCTTTATATCGTGCTTTTAATTCAGCCTGAGAAGATATCTGCTTTGGTGGTGATATTACCGGAGTATTATCTTTATCTTTAGACACGCTTACCATATTAGGATTATTTAGATGATGATCCAAATTAGCCTCAGACATATCCCAGCTATCAAATAAATCATTATATTCGCTTTTTACTATTACATCTGGTTTAATACCCTGGGCCTGAATAGAACGTCCTTTTGGAGTATAATATAGGGCGGTAGTAAGCTTTACTGCGGTATCAGCTGATAACGGAATCACAGTTTGTACGGAACCTTTACCAAAGGTTTTAGTTCCTACAATTTTGGCACGTTTGTAATCTTGTAACGCTCCGGACACAATTTCTGAAGCAGATGCAGTTCCCTGATTTACCAGTACAACAATCGGGATAGTTTTATATATTGCTGGAATGTTAGCTAAAGCATCAGCAGACTTGCCATCATCGATTGAATAATCTGCAGGGCGGACTAAAAACTGCTGGTTGCTGCTTGGCACCCTGCCTTTAGTTGACACAACCAAACTATTTACGGGTACAAAAGCACCAACGACACCAACAGCAGCCTGTAATAATCCGCCTGGATCGTCACGCAGATCAATAACTAATCCTTTTAATTTGGAATTCTTTCCATTAATTTTGCTTAATGCCCCGGCTAATTCATTAATTGTATCAGCTTGAAAATTAGTAATTCGTATATAACCATAATCATTGTTTAACATAGTATATTTTATACTAGTAATCTTGATATTAGCTCTTACAATGGTAAAAGTAAGCGGTTTTAGTTCATTTTTACGGGATACTGTTATGGTAACTTTAGTACCTGCCTTACCACGCATTTTCTTAACAGCATCATCTAACGAAATACCCGTTACCGGAATTCCGTCAATTTTTACAATTATATCACCACTTTTAATTCCTGCAACATATGCAGGAGTTCCATCAATTGGAGCAACAACTTTTATTCCAGCATCATCTTTTTCCCGGCTAACTTCTATTCCAAGTCCGGCAAAAGACCCGGTAGTCATTTCAGTTAATTGCTTAAACTCGGTTTGATCCAAATAATTTGAGTGAGGATCAAGATTAGTAATCATACCATCAATAGCCCCCTTCATAAGTTTAGTATTAGTAACACTTTCAACATAATAGTTTTTAGCAATTGCATAAACTTTAGCAAAATTATTAATTTCATCCACCGGAATATTTACGCTGTTTTGTGGTTCCTGAGAACCAGGGTTGTTACTAGCATAACTATGAACACTGAGCGTAATCAACGCTCCACATACTGCACCAATTATATATTTACTTATTGTTTTAATTTGC
>JAJFBO010000229.1 GCA_020697025.1 Burkholderiales bacterium | reverse complement strand
TAAAACCATCTTTAGTTAAAAAATCCCGACCTGTATCGACTGTTGGTTTTCCAGTATACATTACCTCATACTCTTGTCTTATAGTATCAGGTAAAATATCTTCTCCCCAAAAAGGTAACATAAACTCGTTTAAGCTATATATAGTTTCGCCGATTATGTCTTCAGGTTTTTCAAAACCAAATTTACGGACATTTATTAAATTTGAACATATATATTTACCAGTTTTTAAATCTTTAACATGCGCAGAACATTCTAACGATTGCATCACGTTATTAATAAATTGATCTATTAAACTACTCAATATATTATCCCTGGCAAACTAGATTTTACCGCAACGTAATACATATAGTCAATTTAGAGATTTTATTTTTAAAAAATTAAATATGCTTAATTTGACTATACTTTACTTTATCGTGAGACTGAGAATACCTAGCTTTGAATTAATATTTTTGTAAATATTGAAAGTTAACTACAACTGACAGGACCTATCTATATATCAGTAATAAAATTCTTAAGATAAGTAATTATGGTGGTTATATATCTGAGGATTCAATATGTTTAGTATAAGATTAGTAATTAATCGTTAAATATTAACGTCTGCTTTAACACACTTAAATCCTCATATATATAATCAATATCTAAAAATCATATTGTTAAAATCCAATTGCAATTTTTGAACCTTCAGCGCTGGTGAAATTCTTAACTATCTTCCACATTCTTAAAACTCCTTAAATCATAAGTAATGATTATAACTTATTATAAAAATAGGAATATCAGAATTAAAATAATAGTGTTGACAATATTGAACTAAATTTTATAAATAAAATCCAAAAAATTTTTTAAAATCTAAAATTGGCAGAATGCTTGGTATCACGAGAGAATACTTCAATATCTGCTGTTTTTTTACTGATTATCTCCAAAATCTGTTATATAGGGGCAAAATATTTATTTCTTTCGTTTTTCACAGGAATTAAAATTTGTGGAAATGTAAAAGCTAAGACACAAATTGGAAAGCTGATCTATTATAGCTATTTGCATTAAGTAATTGTTTAATGCAAAACAGATCGAGTAAACATGGTGAAATATGATGAAAATTATTTAATTAGTACGAAAGTAGGCAGATATGAAGTAAAAGGCAAAATATTTATAAATAAAAACCATTTGCCCAAATTTTGCCCAGAAAAGAAGTAGGGTATTATAAAAACTCAATGATTTCAAAGACTTAATGGCGGAGTGGACGGGACTCGAACCCGCGACCCCCGGCGTGACAGGCCGGTATTCTAACCAACTGAACTACCACTCCGCAGTGGTGGGCGCTACAGGATTCGAACCTATGACCCCCTGCTTGTAAGGCAGATGCTCTACCAACTGAGCTAAGCGCCCCGCGACGATTTGTTGCGAGGAACGTATTATTACATACTACTATAAATTTTTGCAAGTGTTTTTTAAAAAATTTTTGCTGATATTTTATTTCTGTTACAATTGTGTTATTAAATATTTATAAACACAGGAATTAGTTATTATGCGAAATGATGGCAGAAAAAATAATGAATTAAGAAATATAGTTCTAAAGCGTAATTATACAAAATACGCGGAAGGTTCAGTACTAATTGAATTTGGCGATACAAAAGTATTATGTACTGCAAGTATAGATAATAATGTACCTGCTTTTTTAAGAAATAGTGGTTCAGGCTGGATTAGCGCAGAGTATTCAATGCTTCCCAGGGCAACCCATACCAGAAGTAAACGAGACGGGGTATCAGGCCGGGTAAATGCTCGTGCATCAGAAATATCACGCTTAATCGGACGAAGTTTGCGCTCATGCGTAGATTTAAAAGCTTTGGGAGAACGACAGATTTTAATAGATTGTGATGTAATCCAAGCTGATGGCGGAACCAGGACTGCCGGTATTACCGGAGCATTTGTTGCTATGCATGATGCAATAAGTGCTTTAGTTCGCGAAGGAAAAATTGGGGAGAATCCAATAAGGCAATTTTTGGCAGCAATTTCAGTAGGTGTTTATAAAGGTGCGCCGCTATTAGATCTTAATTATATTGAAGATAGTAATTGTGACACGGATATGAATTTGGTTATGCAGGAAGACTTAAGTATAATTGAGATACAGGGAAATGCCGAGGGCGTTTCTTTTTCCCGTGAAACACTAAATATAATGCTAGATTTAGGCGAACAGGGGATAGCTCAATTAATTCAAAAACAAAAACTATCTTTAGAGTTATGAGCGAATAAATCATGAATGAAAAAATAGTTAATAAAGTAGGTTGGTTTGCTTCAATTTTGGCAATTACTATGTATTTTTCTTATATAGACCAAATAGTGCGTAATCTATCTGGGATAAAGGGATCTGTCATTTTGCCTATTACAACTACATTAAATTGTAGTGCTTGGGTATTGTATGGAGCATTGAAGAAAAAGCGTGACTGGCCGATCATTGCCTGCAACATTCCTGGTATACTTTTAGGCATTGTTACCGTATTCACTGCATTAATTTAATTTTAAAAGCAAAATTATTTAAATTTCAGATATATACCATAGTCTGCTTAATAAAGATATAAACATTACAATGGCTGAGAAAAAATTTTATAATCTATGACACTTTTTAATAAAATAAACTTGCTTTATTTTCTTTTGTATGATAAGATATGGTCAGGTATAAAATTAATTTATCTCCATGACACATCATACCAAAACATATATTTTTATATTTTTAATAGTATTTTGCCATAGAAATTTAGTTTTACATTATTATTTAATCATTTATTAGAAGGCATATACTATGCAAAAATCATTATTCGTTGCTGGCTTAGATTATTCAATTACAAGCACGGACTTACAAGAATTATTCGCAGCACATGGAACAGTTACATCTGCTAAAGTTATTACTGACAAATTCACTTCACAAAGTAAAGGTTTTGGCTTTGTTGATATGGAATCTCAGGCTGATGCAGAAAACTGTATCAAAGCATTAAATAACACTACTTACAAAAATCGTAGTTTAGTAGTAAAAGAAAAAGAAGATAAGCCAAGAACAAATGGAAATTCTGGCGGTGGATACCGCAGTAATAGCCAAAACAGAAGTTGGTAATATAAATTTTAAAGTAGCCACTCATT
>JAJFBO010000014.1 GCA_020697025.1 Burkholderiales bacterium | reverse complement strand
TTTATTGTTGATAGCTGCAAACTTGCCATAAAATACTTTAGTCTTTTTACGGAAAACATTAATTACAATTCCTAATTAACTACTTTTACGCCAACTGTTTAGATGAGCGCAGGATTATATCACACACAGCCACATGTGCCGGAGTCTGCAATACGTGTAGCACTGCATTTGCAATATCTTCCGTATCTAACATTTCTTTATTGTCATTATCAGGTATTTTATGACCTTCTCTACCAAAACTAGTAGCCACAAAACCTGGTGAAATTGAACTTACACGTGTTTTACTTCCTATTGAAACCAATTCTTGGCGTAATGACTCAGTAATGGCTCTTAGTGCAAACTTAGTAGCAGCATAGAAACTTCCAGGTTTTCCGACCCGGAATGATGAAGTGCTGGAAATATTTATAATCTGCCCTCCAGTTTCATGGTTAAAGTATTTTAATGCTTCTTGAATTGCTACACAAACAGCAAATACATTAACATCCCACATATTTTTCCAATCACTGGTATTTCCAGAATGAAAGTTTGAGCTGGAACAAATTCCAGCGCTATTAATTAATATATCGCTCCGCCCCCAATGTGTATGTGACACTTTAAAAGCCTTAACCACTTCTGCTTCATCACTTAAGTCAGCTTTAATAACTAAAGCTTGCAGTCCTAAATCTGCTAATTCAGCAGCAATTTCATTTAATTTATCTTCTCTTCTGCCGATCAAAGTAACTTTAACATTGTTTTTTGCTAGAAGGAATGCGATAGCCTTACCTATTCCACTTGAAGCACCTGTGACAATAGCAACCCTGCCTTTTAAATTTTCCATAAACTAACCTTGTAATATTTGATTTATTAAATTTCAGCATTAATTTTCTTATGTGGTGGATTAAACCCAGAGTATGAGATTTGGAAAGCCATTTCATACTTGTTTAATAAATAAACTAACAGATATATAACTGGTAAACTTGCAAATTCAAATATCAATTTAAACCCATAATTATGAAATATTAGTAAAAATATATGATGTATATCTAACTTCCCCCAAAATAATATTGGTGTTGAAACCAAAGAAAATACAATCTCACCCATTGTTGTTGCAACTAAGCACCTTAACCATAACATTCTTCCATAAAATGAAACATATAGTTTTGAAAATATATAACAATTTAAGTAAAAAGAAACCAATGTCCCCCAAAAACTAGCCCAGAATGCACGGAACATCATTAAAATTACTATTTGATAACTACTTTCATAGTGAAAAGATGTTGCAGGGCGAATTTGCATCATAGAATACAAAAATAAAGCCATTATAACTTTACAAATTAACACCAACATTATAATCTTTTTTACTCGAATATAACCATATTGATTGGTAGCAATATCAAGCAAAACAAATGATATGCAAAAGGGTAATATTCCACCTGATACTAATGTAGCTCCAGGGATAATATAACTTATATCCATCAATCTGGACCCCAGCATAGAAGAACATACGCTAGTTACAAAAATCAGCATTGCAAATAAAGTATAGAACTTTGGTTCAGCATTCTTATTCATTTTACTCTATCTTTAAGAAATATTAATTAGTTACAGCTATAGTTGTAACTAATTAAAGTATCCTAAATTGCTGAGTTCAAATACTGATTATTACTATTTTTATTAATTTTCTCTGAATGCGCGCATGCTGCATAAAAACCAATTAACGCAGCCTCATATGGCAGAAATTCATCTAACAAAAATTCATTATTGTAAATTTCGATTGATGACTTTACAAAAATTTGTCTCTTAGTTGTATAGATAAAGCTTACCGCATATTCAGTTGTCTCCCAATCTTTCTTAATTGAATCAATCTTACAGTGATTTTTACGCAATAACGTTAAGACAGATTTAATTAAGTGGAAAATAAATCTTCTGAAGGAAAAGGGTCTTCTAGTAATGTCCATGATAAATTTTTTCTTTCAGCATACTTTTAGCACAGTAATACCCGATTCTCGCAGCATCATGACTACCAAAACGATTAATAATTTTTTTGTTAGCAAAAATATCTTTCACACTTTTTGTGTATATATTATGCGCATTGAATTTGTTCGTAAAGTGAACTAAAAATCCATGATTTTCGACCAAAGTCTCAATTCGGATAATATAAAATTGCGCATATAAATATTTATCAATAGAATATTTAATTAAATTGTATAATTTATGTTTAAAGTTAAATATATGCCAGATCACTTATACTTCCCTCATTAATTGAAATTTTTTGCAATGCTTCATTAGTTCAATTCTGCTTGCCATGCAACCATATCATAAAAACCTAAGTACAACAAATAACATTTTTTGCAAATAATTTATGCAAATGATATAATTTGCAATTAAACAGCATAATTAATGCATCAGTATACGCTATTATATAACAGTGTATTTAATTTTTACAAAGATTTAAGTGGTAAAATTTGGAAAATGAACGCCTAATTTGAGGTTTTAGTATCTACTGACATAGAGTACTTGTTATAATTGGAGAGTTATAAATGAAGGAACTACTGCTGTTTAGCTTAATACAGCAACAAGCTGAAGCATTATTTAGAAACACAGCTTCTGAATCTGAATTAAGTACGCGCTATACTAAGTTAATCAATGAAATTATTGATTCTTCCTTAATCGAATCAGAAGCACGTCGAATAATTAAATTCTTACCTATAACAAAGCAAGCTGACGCAATCAATAAAATCAATCCGAAGTATCAGCCCAAACTAAAAGAAACAATGAAAAACTTTAGAAATAAAGTTGTTATAGAAAATTGAGTTATATTGTAAAGCTAGAATAGAATATCTCTAGTAGGCAAAGACACATTATAAGCAAATGCTTATAATTTTATTCTCTCTCATCATAATAATGTATAATAAGTGGGTAAAAACAAAGCAAATTGCATTTTAACAACCATTCTAAAAAAAGGGATTTGTAATGATTAAATTTTTTATTGAGTTTGTTTTTTCTATTGGGCTGTTTATTAATGCAATTTTATACATTCCACAGATTATCCGGCTTTATAAAACAAAACATGCAGATGATATATCCTTGCTTACTTTTGCTGGATTCAATATAATAAGTATATTTATTTTCTTACATGCTTTTATAAGAAATGATACTTTACTTATGCTAGGTTATGCCTTTACTTTAATTACTAATACAATTGTAACAACCCTTATTATCTGGTACCGCTATTCTTATTTAATAAAAAACCAACATAGTAAAAATAGTCATAATTTGGACTAAAATCCCCCAGATCTGGGTTAACACACCATAAAGCTAGCTAAAATATTTCAAGAGAACCAACAACCTTGTTAGAATATACAAATTTAACGCCAATTAGCCTAGATAGAGCGATTGAATCCAATAATTCTCAATATAGCTCTATTCATGAATTATTTCAAAAACAAGTTATTAATACACCCAATAACATAGCAATTTCTTTTAAGAATATTAGTATTACCTACCAGAAATTAAATAATCTTGCAAATCAATTAGCACATTATTTACAAAATGTCTCTAAAGTACAACATGGCGATTTAATTGCATTATATTTAAATAGAAATGAATCTATGGTAATAGCTATTTTAGCCGTGCTTAAAGCTGGTGGAGCATATGTACCAATAGATACAGCTGCTCCAAAAGATCGCATTAATTATATATTAGAAGACACTAAAGCCAAAATAATTATTACCAGTGAACAACTTTCTACTACCTTATACAGGACTCAAATTAGGGATTACAATATTCTAGCTATAGACAATCAGGAATTAGTACAAAATTATTTTACGAAACAACCGATTAGCAATCCTAAGGTAAACACCACCAGCCGTGATTTAGCTTATGTAATTTATACCAGCGGTACCACTGGAAAGCCAAAAGGAGTTCTTCAATTACATGGTAATGTTATAAGCTTATTCAGTGCCACAGAAGGTTTATATAAATTTAGCGAACATGATGTATGGACTTTGTTTCACTCCTATATTTTTGATTTTAGCGTATGGGAAATATTTGGTGCATTACTATACGGTGGAAAATTAGTCATATGTCCAGCTGAATTAGTAAAAAATACTGAATTATTTTATACACTTTGCGAGAGAGAAAAAGTTACCATATTGAATCAAACCCCAAATGTATTTTATCAATTTATGGATATTGACCTAAATAAGCCAACCAAACTAGATAATTTAAAATATGTAATATTTGGTGGAGATAAACTAAACTTCCAACGATTAAAGCCCTGGTTCGATAAATACGAACCTTTAAAGCCTGAATTAATTAATATGTATGGTATAACAGAAACTACAATACACGTTACCTATAAAAAAATATCTAATGCAGATATTAGTTCTACATCATGTATAGGTAAATTTATTCCAAATATGCAAGGATATATTCTGGACAATAATTTGACCCCATTACCCCCTGGAGAGATTGGTGAATTATTTATTGGCGGAGACAGGCTTGCCAGAGGCTATTTAAATTTACCAGAATTAACTGCAGAGAGATTTATTACTAATCCATTTCAAACTGAAGAAGAAAAAATAAAAAATAGAAATAACAGATTATACAGAACTGGAGACCTAGTTCGTTATTTAGCTAACAAGGATTTTGAATACATTGCACGTAATGATGCCCAAATCAAAATACGTGGTTTTAGAGTTGAACTCGGAGAGATTGAGTCTACTTTAATGGCTTATTCAGGAATAAAACAAGCCGTAGTATTATTAAAAGAACATACTAATACTATAGAAGTTGATATGGAAGGTCCAAAATATTTAATTTGTTATTATATTTCTGAGAACAAATTAGTAGAAAAGGAAATAAAATCTTATCTATCCAATATGTTACCGGAACACATGATTCCCAATATCTTTATACAGATAGATAAGCTGCCATTAACAGTTAATGGCAAATTAGATCGTATTGCTTTACTTAATTATAAAATTGATCAAGATAGTAGCTATGTAGCTCCTAGAAACCAAGTGGAAATTGAATTATGTGATATTTGGAGCACAGTATTAAAAATACCGGTTAACAATATAGGAATCTATGACGATTTTTTTAGACTTGGCGGCGATAGTATACTAGCTATTAAATTAATAAATAGAATAAACGTCAAATTTAAGTGTCAGATTAAAATTGTAGATATTTACACTGCCAAAACATTGGATAAATTAATACCACTATTAAAGCCGAATAAATTTCAACTTATTAATAACCTAAATAATACTACAGATAAGTTAAATATCTTTATGATTCACCCAGCTATGGCCGGATCTGAAGTATATGTTTCTTTAGCACAAAAATTGACTGCACATTATAGCTGCTATGGTATAGATAATTATAATTTAAATAGTAATAATAAAATAAGTAACCTAACTGACTTAGCAAAATTTTATTTATCGAACCTAGATGCTATTAGACAAAAAACCAATCAATCTAAACAACCATATTTACTTTTAGGATGGTCCTTTGGCGGGCAGATTGCTTTAGAAATTGCTAGTATCTTAGAACAACGTGGAGTTGAACAAATTTGGATAGTAATACTTGATACCGTATTGATTGATAAAACTCTAGCTTTATATTTGACTCAAGCAAAAGAAGATCTAAAAAAACTATATTCATACCATCAGACTCGTGGTTATTTAGAAAATTATACTGATAAATTAATTAATAATTTCGAATGTGAACAAAATTTAGTATATCAAAAAATATCAAAAAAATTGTATCATTCCAACATACTTTTATTTAAAGCAACAAAATATGCTAACGAATTTATAAGAAATCATGAAGATATAAATAATCATGTAGCAAAATTAGCATTTAATAATCTCGATTTTTATATAAAAAATCCGGCAAACATTAGAGTGGCACATTTAGAAAATATAAGTCACGATGATGTATGTGAGCAATCAAGTCTTATTTGCCAAACTTTATGTAGTTGGCGTACCAAATCTTAAGGCCATAAAAGGAATTTATGAATGATTAATCAATTTAACTTTGAAGATGAAAATAATTATAAACTTATTGATGCAATTGGTGCTAGCATTTATTGGAAAGATAAAGAGGGGCATATTTTAGGTTGCAATAAATACATGCTAAAAATGGCTGGATTAAAAGATAGAGCCAAAATTATTGGTAAAACTGATTATGAATTATGCTGGAAAAATTACGCTGATGAAATTAGAGCTGCCGATATATCTGTAATGAAAACAGGCAGTTATACTGGAGAAGAGCGTGTTAACTTTCCAAATGGTGAACAAAGAATTTATTTCTCAACCAAAACACAATTACGCGATGCTAAGGGAAATGTTATAGGAATAGCAGGAGTTTCATTTGATATTACAGATCAGAAGAAATTTGTTGAGCAAGAAAAACAACAAGCTGTTAATAATGAACAAATGAAAATCATGCAAATTATCGATGTAGTAAATGCCAGCATCTACTGGAAAGATAAAAGCGGGCATATTTTAGGCTGTAACAAATATATGGTTGATATGTTTGGAGCAAAAGACCGTAGAGAACTTATTGGTAAAACAGATTATGATTTATACCCCCCTGAAATTGCCGGCACAATAAGCAAAATGGATACTTTAGTAATGAAAGATGGCCCTCATGAAAGCGAAGAACAAGTAATATTTAATGATGAGGAACGAATTTATTTATCAGCTAAAAATAGGTTATTAGATAATTACGGTAAAGTCATTGGGATAGTTGGAACTTCTATTGACATTACAGCACAAAAAAAAGCTAATCAGCTCCAACTTGAAAAGGAAACATATTTAGCAGAAAAAAATGCGCAAAAAGAACTTATAAAGTTTGTTGATGCCATGCAACAGATGATGAATGAATTTAGAATAAAAACAATAAATGAAAAGACTGGTACTAAGTTGGAAATAAATGACTTAGATAAAAATATCACTCTTACTAATAGAGAAAGCCAAACATTATACTACCTCTCACTTAATAAATCACCCAAAGATATTGCTGCAATTTTATCTATCATAGAAAATAAAAAATTTGCGCCTGCAACAATTCAAGCTGTCATCAATAAACAACTATATCCTAAATTTGGTGTTTATAACATAGGACAACTACTTGAAAAAGCAAGTATGCTTAAATTAATTCCATTCTTACCTGGGGATTTTAATTCCAAATAGCCGATACCCGAAATTTGGTAATTTGATCTTTTTGAATTTGTTTAAAATCCTATCTTAGAAATATGTGATTAACATATTTTTAGAAGCAGACCTTCTGAACCCATTAAACTTTAAGTGGCTTCATTTAGTTTGTTTCGCCTTTTTATTCAAGTAACAAAAGAATTCATTATCCACCAAGTATTATTTAACAGTACCAAAAATGATTGTTTTTGGTACATATTGAAGCAGCTTTTAATTTACCAATCACTATCTATTTTCTTAGATTTTACCCTAGAAAAACAAATTTAGTGAATTTATTTCTCAATTGATGATTTTTGCAAAGAATGCAATTTATTTATCTAGCTCTAACCTAATTAACAAGCAATACCCGAAATTTGGTAATTTACTTTTTTCATATTTAGATATACTTATGACTGAGGATATGTAAATAACATATTTGGAAGTGAACCTTTTAAATCTATTAATTATAAGTAGCTTTATCTGGTTTGTTTCGCCCTTAAAATATGCAAGTAGCATATTTTAGAAGCAAACCTTTTGAACCTATTTAGTTATGAGTAGTTTTACTTAGTTTGTTTCTCTTTTTGCTCAATTCATTATCTGTATCGTAACATCTGCCAATTGCTAAAAATATCAAATAGAAATTACATAAAAACCAATACTAATTTGTAGAAACTGATGTCCTGTTTAATAATGAGTCTAAATCTTTATTAAATATTTTAAATAACTCTATATATTTCATACCTGTATTATCATCATTGGAAATATTTTTTAGGAAATTCGTCATATCTACTTGCATTTGTAAACCATTTACTATATATTTATCATAAGCAAAAATTTCCATCATATTTGCACAATATAAACCCTTATTATCAAATTTAACTTTTAAGCTAGATGAACAAAAATTAACAATTTTTTTAGTAGAATTTAAATTATCTATTTTATTTCTAAGGGATTTTTCTGTTTTGAATATATTGTTTTCATTAGTAACTGAATAATTATTTAAATCGTTTTTAAATGGGTTAACGCCCAAAGCAGCAAAAGCAAATGCTGATCCAGGGTTCGGATTAGTTGTTTGCTGCTCTAAGACTGCACCTATTTGATTATTACTTGAATTAGACTGTACTTCATCTGCAAATACGTATACTGCCATACAAGTTAGCATAATAATTATTAATATTTTATTCATAAACATTTCCTATAAATTATCATAAAAAAATAAGTAAGTTTTGAGTTCAACCAAATTTTATCATGTTCTGTATTTTCAAAAAATTTGTATACCCGCCTACGCTAGTATGACAAAATTTTAGATGATATGACCATATAGATTATAATCTTAAGTGTGCTATAGGTGTACCAGCCTAGTATTTTCCAGACACTTTTGGACATTTTTAAGACTATAAAAACCCAGCAAAATATTGCAAAAGCATCAATATATTCAATAGATTAGTTATATTTGATTTTTAAATCAGAATGGTGGAGGTGGCGGGAATTGAACCCGCGTCCGGAAGTCCTCTACAACGAGTCCTACATACTTAGTCTGGTCTATTAAATTTTCGCTCCCTCTACGCCGGCCAAACAGGCTTAAAGCTCGCTAACTACAGTTGAGTTTCGGTATAATCAAGTAGTCAAATTATACCAAAGTCTATTGATCTGACGCTAGATCTTAACCTATAGACAGATTAAGGTAGCGATAGCTGCCTTAAGCGGCTGCTAAAGCAAAGTTTTTATCGTTTGCGTTTATTTTTTTACAGTGTTTTACGTGGATCTGAGATCACGGTATGCGCTCTGTTGCTTTGCTACCCCCGTCGAAGCCATGTCACCCCCAGGATAGAGTTGCTCTATATACGTATTATACCATAGCCACTATTTTTTACTGATTATATCTTCAGCCTTAGCTAAAATATTTAGGTTAAATATTTCCCTGGAAACTGTAAAGCCATATTTTTAAGTTGATAACATGGTATGTTATAATTCGACTCGTTAATAGTTGTAAGAATTATATCTAGTTGTTAGTAAAAATACTTATACGGCAGTTATTTAATTATATTTAAAGGAAATTAAAGTGAAAAAAGTTATTTTATGCTGTGTATTATCAAGTGTTATTTTTTTAAGTGGTTGTGGCGCTATATTTTATCCTGAGCGTCATGGCAATAGTTCCAATGTTGATCCAAAAGTAGCAGTGTTCGATGGAATTGGACTGATATTTTTTATTTTGCCAGGCGTTGTTGCCTATGCAATTGATTTCGCAACTGGCTGCATTTATCTGTCTGGGAAGTCTTCATCTCACCATGTCGCCGACAATCAAGTAATTCCATTAGATAAAGGTAAAGATATAAATAAACAGGTAGTGCAAATACTTAATGAGCATTATGGACCTTTAGCAAGTAGTGCCATGCAGATTAATGGAATATATGGAATTGATAATTGGTATCATCTGCAGGCTCTTAATTAATGCATTAGTATATTAACTTAAATAATTCCGGAAACATTGCTGAATTTTTGGGTTAATAAAAATTATCTACTCTAAAAGGCATCTTAAGTTTTTAATAGACATTATTAAAAGTTATGCCTTTATAGTGAAATTAATCTGTTTTAATAATTATATCTGTATAAATATACATATTTAAAACCTCTTCTAATAAAGTATCTTTATTAGCCGTTAATATAATTGTTTCTTCTAACATTGAATGTGGAATAAATAATTCGTCATTATATTGTAAATTAATTAACATTTTATTTTTTAAAATCTCGCTAATATCTACATGCGCCTTTAATCCGCGATCACGCTTTATACAATGCCTGACCCTACTGATCGTATCACGACTATAATCTTTAGAAAAAATATTCTCCCCACGCTTATTATTGAATATTTTCAAGATATCAAAACAGGCCCAGGAATTAATCATACCAATAAATCCATTTGGTATATGCAGTAATAGAGGGCTTAGAGCTTTAAACCAATACATTTCTAATAATCGCCTAATTTTTTTTCTATGTACAGATTCTTCCATGCCTGCAATCATATTATAGCCCTTGTTTATTGAAGAATTAATCTGCCAAATCCAGTTTAACCAGTTAGCAATATGCAGCACTACTGCATATGGCTCTTTAATTACGACGGCATAAAGTATTGAAACTAATGGTTCGGTAACTCCGGTTAAATGATGATTTCTAAATATTAATAATGACTTTTGTTTATTCTCACATAAATCCTGCAACTTCAAATATACGTTTTCATTGATGTTGGAAAATATTTCCCTAAAAGATTTACCCAGTATGGTTTCTTTATCTCTCAAATCAAAAAAATCAATAAAATTTTGATTATAGGCAATTATCTCATGTTCTAAATTGAGTTTTACATATATAGCTTTTGTACTTTGATTAACCAATTTCATACTTAGGATCCTATATAATATATTTCAACCAGTAATTATACTGTATTATTATAATATATATTTAGTATATTTATGCAGTATTTCAATTTGCATACTAATTATACTTTTGCTTTTTCTCAACTTAACTGCTTTCGATACATAATATAAGTTTAAACTTCAAACCAAATAACCAAAACTATATTTATTGAAATTATGCGTGTTAAAATACTCCCTGATTTAAAATTTTAATTTAACTTTTTGAATTACAAGAGTAAGCTTGCCAAACTTTATTATGCAATGTCTTGCTAATCCAAATATGCTAAATATATTAATGAATAGTAATTCATGCTAAACCGTAAAATTATTCATATTGATATGGACTGTTTTTATGCAGCTATTGAGATAAGGGATAATCCAGAACTTATTAATAAACCAGTTGCTGTTGGCGGCAATAGTGAACGAA
>JAJFBO010000228.1 GCA_020697025.1 Burkholderiales bacterium | reverse complement strand
AGCAAAATACTCAACCTCACGAAATTGGGCTAATTGTAATTTTAACGAACCTGCAAAAGCTTTCATACGTTTAATTTGTGCTGCAGAACCGACGCGACTAACCGATAAACCAACATTAATTGCGGGACGTACTCCAGAAAAAAACAATTTGGTATCTAAGAAAATTTGTCCATCTGTAATAGAAATCACATTTGTTGGGATATACCCAGAAACATCACCCGCTTTAGTTTCAATAATAGGTAACGAAGTTAAAGAACCGCCGCCGTATTCATCTGCTAATTTAGCCGCGCGTTCTAATAGTCTTGAGTGAATATAGAAAACATCACCAGGATATGCCTCACGTCCCGGAGGGCGTTTTAATAATAAAGCCATTTGACGGTATGCAACAGCATGTTTACTTAAATCATCATATATTACTAGGGCATGCATACCATTATCACGGAAATATTCGCCTAAAGTGCATGCAGAATATGGAGCTAAATATTGAACAGGTGCTGGGTCAGAAGCAAATGAACCTATAACAGCTGTATAATTCATAGAGTTATTTTGGCGTAATTTTAAAACTAAATTTAACAAGGTGGATCTCTTCATACCTATAGCAGCAAAAATACAAAATAGGTCGTTTTCGTCTCCATTATTTAAAAAAGATTGATTTATCATACTATCTATCGCGATCGTGGTTTTACCAGTATTGCGATCTCCTAAAATAAGTTCGCGTTGACCACGTCCTATCGGGATCATACCATCCACGGCCGTAATTCCAGTAAGAATAGGCTCACTTACCGGCTGTCTTTCTATAATTCCAGGTGCTTTTAGTTCTACAGGTCTAAACATATTATTTATTCAATATGACCCTCTAATTCTTCTAAATAAGAAGCTAACAAAACTGTAAAAACATAAGTTTGTAAAAAAGCCACTAAAAATTCTAAAGTTAAAATTGCTACAAAAAAAGGTATTACTAAAAAACTTAATAAACTTAATCCATTTAGTAATTTTAATAAAACAAAACCGAATAAACTAACTAAAACATGCCCAGCAGTAATATTTGCAAATAAACGAACAGACAAACTAACAAAACGTGCTAAATAAGAAATAGTTTCTATTAACGTAATAAATGGCAAAATTAATAAAGGTACTCCAGGTAATATAAATAAAGAAAAAAAATTTAACTTAGCTTTATGTATATAACGTAATGCCATTATTAATATACCTAAGAATGACATAGTAAAATTTATTATTAAATGAGAAGTCATTGTTTCACCTGTTGGTATTAATAAACTTAAAAAATTTGTTAATAATATAACAGTAAATACAGTAGTAATTACAATACCATATTTAATAGTATCAATAGTATTATTTTTAAAAATAGAATTTAATAAATTTGCTATTGAATCTTTAAAAAAACTAAAAGAATTTATAATATTATTTGAATAAGAATTACTTGTGGTAAAGGTACTTATTGTTAAAACAATAAACAACATAACTATTAAATTAGCGCTAACTTGATCACTAGTTTCATTAAAAATAGTAAACGATAAAAACGGCGAAAATATTTTTTCTGCGCCAGTTGGATCAAATTGCTCTAATGGGTCTGATAATAAAATATTACTTAAATTATTTATAATAATATTTACTAATAACATATTATTTAGATACATAACTTAAAATTTATCAATACTCTTAGTAACTATTGTATAAAGAATCTCAACTTTCGTGTCCGTTTCTTTTACCGCCGACAAAATGGCTGCGTCCGCGTTTATTTGGCTCCTCATATTTTCGACAGTTTGAACGCTATTGTTCTTGATTAAAACGCTATTTCTTTCGATTTTTCCCATTAATACCTCGTGATTATGTTGACTTGTATTATTTAACGACATAACCTGAATGTCAATTTTGCTATTTAAAACACTATTATTTGAATTAATTTTAGAATTTAAATACCAAAAAGCAGCTATAGCACACACAATAATTACTGCCCCACCTATCACATAATAAATTAAATTTGAGTCGCTTTTAACTTTTAATACAAAAGCCTCAAGATCCTCCCCAAGACCGTTTTTGAATGCATCAAAATTATGTGGGTTTTTGTCAAGACGTGTAGATACAAACAGTACCTGTTCATAATCTGATAACTTTTTAAACAAATTTGGATGGTATTCATTAAGATATTCTATAGCTTCACTACAAGTATAGTCTTTCCACAGTTGATAATATTTGTCAGATAGAGGAATCTCAAATTCATATAGAATAGAATTATACTTCTTCAAATTATACAAAATATAAGGAACGCCGCTTAATACTTTTGCTATAGGTATAAAAATACCAAATAAGGTAACATTAAAAATTGCTTTAACTAGAAAAGTAGACTTAGAATTTTTAATAGTTAGTTGTAAATAAGTTTTTAAAGCCCCAATTATAAAGATAACAAATGGGCAAATATACATAGCATAATTAACGAAAAAAGGAATGTTATCTACATTTTCTAAAGAATTAATATTAGTTTTTGAAAAGAAAGAACCCTTTGAACAATTCAAAATAATAGATAATTTATAAAGCCCAATTGCAGATAAAATAGACATAACTGTTGTTATAAACATAGCCTTAACAGCCTCCTACCACATCACTGCGGTACGTAAGTGTTTACCTTCTTTATTATTTTGCTGCGTCCCAAGCAAACTCATCAAAGCAATATATTGAAGAGAAGATGTAGAATCATCAACCAAAAAACTAAATAAAAAATAAATTGAATTATAACACGTATCTATAAATTCATTTGTAAATATACCTACGGAAAAATTAAAAATTATTAAAGGAAGTAAAATAACAATTTCACGGCGATTAATATCTTCAAATTTTTTAATATTATTTATTTTTAACTCACCAAACATTAATCTATTCCAAAACCAAATAGTACATAAAGCACCTATAGCACTACCTATAGCAGCGAATAAACACAAAACAAATCCTTTGTACCCAATACCAACTAATATTAATAACTCACCAACAAAATTTGAAGTTCCAGGCATATTCATATTTGCTAATACAAAAATAAATAAATTAATTGCAAAAAGAGGCATTACACGTGTTAATCCACCATAACAATGAATTAATCTAGTATGATAACTGCTATAAAGAAACCTGCTGCTATTAATCCATGAGCAGCCATTAGCAATAGACTACCAATTAAGCCTTCTAACGTTTCTGAAAATTGACCAAGTACACATAAATTCATATGACTAACCGATAAATACGCTATAATTCTTTTCATATCTATTTGTCTAATTGATGATAGGGCTGTATAAATAGTTCCCATTAATGCTAACATAAAAACTAATGGACTAAAATAAATGTTTGCTTCAGGAAAAAATGGTAAAACAAACCTAAAAATACCATAACCACCAGTTTTTAATAATAAACTTGCTAAAATTACTGAACCAAAAGTGGGGGCCTCAACATGTGCTTCTGGTAACCAAGTGTGTAAAGGATATAATGGTACTTTAATTGCAAATGCTACAAATAATAAAATCCATAAAAAATATTGTTTATTTGTAGATAATATTTGATTTGAATATAATGAAATAGCAAAAAAATTGGTTGATCCTAATTCTAAATAAAATGTAAATAAAGCTATTAAAAATAAAATTGATGAAAACAAAGTATATATAAATAACATCTTTGCCGCTTTTATTTTCCGGCGCCTTGACCCCCAAATTAATATACTAATAAATAGAGGAATTAAAATACTTTCAAAAGCTACATAAAAAATAAATAAGTCTAAAGCCATAAATGTCGCTAAAGTTAATAATTCAGTTATTAATAAAATAATACTTAATAATTTTATATTTTTATCAAGATTCCAAGTTATTAGTATTAATAAGGGGCTAATAATTGTAGTTAATAAAATAAAGAATAAGGAAATCCCATCTAGACCAAAAATTATATCTAAACCTAATAATTTTTCAGTGCCTAATTCAATTATATATTGAAATTTAGGTGTTGATCTATCAAAAGTTACCCAATAAATAAGACTTAAGAAGTATATAATAGTAGTAATAATAAGTGATCCAATTTTAAATATTTTAATAAAAATATTTGGGATCAAAACAAATATTAAAATTGCAATAAGAAGTAAAAATAAAATTATAAATGTTAAAAAATTAAATTTTAATAAATATAATGTAAAATTGGTATAATATAATTTATGTAAAAAAAATATTAAAAGATAAAATATAATCGTAAATGAGGATAATAATTTTACCCAATATAAATTAATTGGTTCTATTATA
>JAJFBO010000013.1 GCA_020697025.1 Burkholderiales bacterium | reverse complement strand
ACCTGGTGGAAATTGAAGGCGCAAGAAAAGCGCATATTAAAGATGCTGTTGCGGTAATAAATTTCTTTCATTGGCTATATAATGAATGGAAGAATGGGGTTGACGAATTAACCAGTGGAGACCAGGTACTGGCTTTTCGTAAGCAGCAAGAAAAATTTATTGGTTCAAGCTTTGCAACAATTAGCGGCTTTGCCGCAAATAGTGCAGTAATTCATTATCATGCTATACCTGAAACAAATAAAGTAATTAATGATACTAATTTATATCTTTTAGATTCAGGCGGGCAATATCTAGAAGGCACAACTGACGTAACCCGTACTGTGCATTTAGGAGAGGCAGACAGTGAACAAAAACGTCATTATACATTAGTACTCAAAGGTCATTTAGCTTTAGGCAGGTCAATTTTTACGCGTGGCACTTGTGGTGAGCATCTTGATGCAATAGCTAGGACTCCGTTATGGAACGAATATTTAAATTATCAGCACGGGACTGGTCATGGGGTCGGAAGCTATTTATGTGTCCATGAAGGGCCGCAAGGTATATCGCAGTTTTCTTCTGGCGTAGCCTTAGTACCGGGCATGATTGTAAGCAATGAGCCAGGTTTATATCTTAAAAATAAATATGGAATTCGTATTGAAAATTTATGTGTAGTAAGTGAAGTCAACAATACAGAAGCAAAGTCTTCTGATTATGGACCCTTTTATCAATTTGAGACACTAACTATGATACCTTATTGTAAAGAGTTAATTGATAAAAGTATGTTAAGCCCGGAAGAACTAAACCAGCTTAAAGATTACTATAACCTAATTAAAATAAAAATTGGTCATTTATTAAATCAACCGGTTCGCCAGTGGTTAGATAGTGAATTAAATATATTTTAATTACTTAATTTAACCTGTGTTTTCTATAGCAGTTTGATGTACTGGTGAATAATTAATTGTTAAATTTTATATATTTGTTGTTAACGTAAAATTGTATTTAAAACATTCTTATTCCGTCAAATACATATATAGGCGGAAAATTATATGAAAGAAGAAGAAGTGTTTAATTTTTTTAAAAAAAAAGATAGTACAGTCTCTAAAGAGGATGTTAAGGCCGTTCCTCCAGGGTTAGCCACAGAAGCTTCCCCTGATTCCATAACTGCGTCTGTACCAGTCGTACTTCCCGGGACTCCCGTTTCTTCTGATACTGTGAGTGTTCCAGACCAGGAGCCTATTACTCAATCTACGCCAATTAAGGTTTCCTGGACTGAAAGATTAAGATCTGGCTTATCCAAAACCCGGGATACTTTTAGTAAAAAGTTGTTAGGGGTTTTTGGCGGCGGAAAAATTGATGAGGATTTATATGAAGAATTAGAAGCTATTTTATTATCTTCTGATATGGGATTACCAGCAACTACCGAATTATTGAAGCAAATTCGAAATAAGGTTAGATTGAGAGATTTAAAAGATGGCGCGCAGTTAAAAGTGGCTTTACAAGAGAGTATTGCAGAAATATTAATACCTATTGAAAAGCAATTACAAATTGAAGGCCACAAGCCATTTGTTATTATGTTAGTTGGGGTAAATGGTGCAGGAAAAACAACCTCAATTGGCAAATTAGCCAAATATTTTCAGGATCAGGGCAAAAGTGTTTTATTAGCCGCAGGCGATACTTTTAGGGCAGCAGCTCGTGAACAATTAATAGAGTGGGGAAGCCGTAATAACATAACAGTTATTTCTCAGGCTGGTGGAGATTCTGCAGCTGTTTGTTTTGATGCTATACAATCAGCCATTGCTAATAAGATTGATATAGTTATAGCTGATACTGCAGGACGACTGCCAACACAGCTTAATTTAATGGAAGAAATCAAAAAAGTTAAACGGGTGATGAGTAAGGCCTTAGAAAGTGCGCCACATGAAATATTATTAGTTTTAGATTCAAATATTGGACAAAATGCATTAAATCAGGTTCGGGCATTTGATGATGCCCTAAAATTAAGCGGACTAGTATTAACCAAGTTAGATGGAACAGCCAAAGGCGGAATAATTTGTGCAATTGCACGTGAGCGGCCAATTCCACTTAGATTTATTGGTGTGGGTGAAGCAATTGATGACTTACGCCCATTTAGCGCAGTAGATTATGCTCGCGCAATTTTTGAATAAATGGCTAAATTCTGATAAAAGACCAATCCAGATTACGGTATATGTAGATATTATCTGGCGACAAGATTTTATAAACACAAGTATATTGTTGATAAGGTGCGATGGTTGCAGTAATTGTTATGTTTTTGCATTCATTGTCAGTGCTTTTGCGTGATGCTGCCTTAAATATATTATTAGCCCCCCAATATCCTTCATAATTATCAGTTAGTATCCAATCATTGCCAAGTGAAAATATATACTCTTCTATAAGGGGGTCTAAACCTTTGGATCTACATTGATGGGAAATGCTGTATCATTTACTTAAAAATAAGTGTGACGTTATCTGCAAAGATTAATATCTTTTTCATGGATAATTCCTTAAATAATAAATAATGTTATATTCTTGTTATATAAGAATCCAGGTAAAACAGTAATACGTAATTTTCGGAGTGATATTAGTAACCTTTGATTTGTAATTAATTTATATATTCTAATATTTTAATTAGGATTAAATAATCAAAATAACACTATATACTGTGTTATAATATACCATTACACACTATATATAGGGTTATTAAAGTTTTAAAGGGAAATTAAAAAATGAATTTATTCAAACAAGATGAAGTTATAAAAGATGTTGAAAATATTACTGAAGCCAGTGGACGGGTAAATATTGTTGATAAACGGATTATTAATGGCAAAACTGATGTAAACCAATTAGTACCATTCAAATATAAATGGGCATGGGAAAAATATCTGGCCTCTTGCGCTAATCATTGGATGCCGCAAGAAGTTAATATGCAAAGGGATATTGAGCTATGGAAAAGTCCAGAAGGTTTAACTGAGGATGAGCGTCTTATTGTTAAGCGAAATCTGGGATTTTTTGTGACTGCTGATAGTTTAGCTGCAAATAACATTGTTTTAGGCACCTATAGACAAATTACGGCCCCGGAATGCAGGCAGTTTTTATTACGCCAGGCTTTTGAGGAGGCTATTCATACCCATGCTTACCAATATATTGTTGAGAGCTTGGGACTAGATGAAGCTGAGGTATTTAATGCATATCACGAAATTCCATCAATTAAGGCAAAAGATGAGTTTTTAATTCCTTTTATTAATACTCTTACAGACCCACATTTTAAAACTGGTACACCACAGTCTGATCGTGATTTATTAAAATCATTAATAGTATTTGCCTGTATTATGGAAGGGATGTTCTTTTACGTCGGGTTTGTGCAAATTTTAGCTCTTGGTCGCCAAAATAAAATGACTGGGAGTGCCGAACAGTATCAGTATATTTTACGGGATGAATCAATGCACTGTAATTTTGGTATTGATCTTATTAACACAATTAAGCTGGAAAATCCGGATTTATGGAATGATAAATTTAAAGAAGAACTTGCAGTATTATTTAAACGTGGGGTAGAGCTGGAGTATTCATATGCTGAAGATACTATGCCGCGCGGAGTATTGGGGTTAAATGCCAGCATGTTTAATGAATATTTACGTTTTATTTGTAATAGGCGAATGCAGCAAATTGGCTTAGAGCCTTTGTTTGCTGGTGCAAATAATCCATTTCCGTGGATGAGTGAAATGATGGATCTAAAGAAAGAGAAAAACTTTTTTGAAACCCGGGTTATTGAGTATCAAAGCGGAGGGGCTTTGAGCTGGGACTAATAAGTGGAAGAGCTATATACTAAAATCACGCAAAGAATCCCCAATTTGCGTGAGCGTAAAAATCAATTACAAATGGTTTTGGCAATTGACCAATGTTTTAAAACGACTAAGGAAGAAGTTAAAGATGGGCATAATATATGCCTGGTAGAAGCTCCGACGGGTACTGGTAAAAGCCTGGCATACTTGCTCTCTGGCATTGTTAACGCCCAAGCTTTAAATAAAAAATTTATAATTAGTACTGCCACTAAAACTCTCCAAAGCCAGCTAATTGAAAAAGACATTCCTTTATTTTCCAAATATAGTGAGATCCCATTTAATGCTTGTGTAGCAAAGGGGCGTGGAAATTATCTATGTCCATATCAACTAGAATTAAGTAGTGCTGCCAATACCGGAGATTTATTAGATAATACTACATCTAACACATTAGCCGAAGTTAGAAAGCAGTTTGCCAGTGGCTCATGGGATGGTGATTTAGATGTTGCACCAGTTATTATTGATAATAAAATTCGCCCATTAATTACAACTGATAAAGAGCGATGTCTAGGTGCTGCTTGTGCATATAACCAAAAAGATGAGTGTAACTGTCCTTTTTATAATAACCGGTCTAAACTAAAAGCAGCTGATGTGATTATTACTAATCATAGCTTACTTCTGGCTGATTTAGTTCTTGGCGCAGGTAGCGTTCTTGGAGTAAAGCCTGCTGATTATCTGTTGTGCGTAGATGAGGGTCATACTTTTGCAGCAATTGCCATTAATAGTTTTACTGGTAGTTTTGAGTTAAAAAATTCTATAGCTATATGTAATAATTTAGCTAATTTTATTTATAATCCGCAAACACGTAGTTATGCCTATACCAATACCAGTTTGTGTGATGAATTATCTGGCTTGGTTACTGAGCTGCAAGCTAGCTTAGATGATCTGGCTCTTATTCTGGAGCAAAACACCCAGTTATTTACTGAAGAGAGAATTATTTTAAATGAATATTTAAATCAATCAGTTGGACGTGAATTTCAGGATAGATTTATAAATATTGCACTACAATCAAGTAATATAAATGCTGCACTAAGTAATATTATTGATGAAATTAAGGCGCAAATCAAAGAAAAACCAGATGCATTAGTCGAGCATAGCTTAAATCGCTTGGGTTTTTATTTATCAACCATCGAAAATATTATGCAAACTGCACAATACGTAATTAATCAGGATGATTCCCGTTATAATGCTAATGCGAAATGGATAGAACTGCAACTACGTAAAGGCGTTAGTGAGTTTGTTATTAATGCTGGTTTAACCCATGTGGGAAATATTTTATTTAACCGGCTTTGGTCACAGGTATATGCAGCGGTAGTTACTTCTGCGACCTTGGCTATAGGTAAAGATTTTAAATATAATCTACATAAATTGGGTTTAAGCCTATATGAAAAGGTAGTAACTTATAAACTGGAAACGAGTTTTATGTATCAACAGCAAAGCCAGATTGTAGTACCTAAGTTCAATAGTGCACCAGACTTTGCTACCCGGGCTGATTTTGATCGTGAATTAGTTGAATATTTAAATAAAACAATAGATTATTCTGAAGCTTATGGAACATTAGTATTATTTTTTAATCGTAAACAATTATTAGATGTTTATGAAAAATTAACTAGGCCAATTCAGAAACGTATTTTATTGCAAACAGACTTTATGAGCAACCAGCGTTTAATCCACCAGCATAAACAAACTATTGATAAGGGTAAGCCCAGCATTATTTTTGGATTAAATTCATTCGCTGAAGGGGTAGACTTACCCTCAATTTATTGTATGCATGTTATTATTACCAAGATACCTTTTGAGACACATAAAGATCCGCAAAATATGGTGCAGGAATACTGGGTAAATTTTGAAAAGAGCAACTATTTTATGGATGTTGCCTTACCCGAAACTAGCATTCGTTTAATTCAGGCAACTGGTCGCTTAATTCGTGATGAAGGGGATTATGGCCAGGTAACAATTTGTGATAACAGGATAATATTTAAAAATTATGGTACAGCATTACTAAATGCGCTACCTTTATTTAATCGTAAATATAATAGCCATTTTTTAAGTGAATCATTTACAAAAATTAGCAATCTAGCTTAATATGAAAATTTATAAAATTCTCTTATATTGTTAGTTGTGAATTAATACGGAAATTCAGTATTGCTTTTTATTTTAAACTATAATATAATTATAGTTTAAAGAAGTAAGCTTATAAATAAAGGACATAACATGAAAAAAAGATATTTAGTTAAATTATGTTTGAGCATTGGTATAACTACGTGCTTAATTAATATAGTAAATGCTGTTGAAAGAGAACGTGATTTTGATTTTTCATTTCAGGCCGTTAATAATACGGATTTACCTCTAAAAAATTTAAAAGTGAGAATGGCAGTAATTAATTATGACAATAACGCTACTAATATTGTAGATGGGAATGATATTAGGGGTACGCTTTTAGTTCCAGAATTGCCACAGAATACTTATAATTTAGCCAGTACATATAATGTAAGTCTAGCAATGACTCTGGCAAATGCTCATGGAAGCATTTTTTGGGCTCCATCAGTGAGTAAAAAAATGACTCCACCTGCTGGCTTTGTGACTGCAGTTGCATCTAAAGCTGCAATAGAAGAAGGTGCATTATGGAGTGTGGACTTCAAATATGGTACTTTCAATGGAGAGGATATCGAATATCGAAGCAAGGGTAGTACTGATACATGGGTAGATTGTAATATTTCTCTTAAAGATGCAAATGCTGATCCAGCCAGTTTAGGAATAACTTCAGTTTTTATCGAAGCGGCTATTGATGGCAACGGAATATCACAAATTAAGAAATCAACTGACGGAATAGCCAGATATACTAACCAACTCCGATTAAGAATAAGTCGTCCGGTAAGCGGAGATTGTTTTGAGCCATTAGAGATAGCCTGGACTCAAAAGCAAAGGGCTGCACTGACTAAATAAGAATTATATAAAATAGTTTTATTTAAATTATTTACAAAAATTAACCAAACTAATAACTTTTTGGACATAACAAAATTTTATGCTGTTTAGTTATTTGCCTGTTCACTAATTTGTATTAACATACCAGGTGCAAAAGAGTAAAGTAATAAGTCATTATGAAATATAGTACTTAATAACTTACTCGATTTTTAAACTTAAACAAGCTTGAAAAAGATTTCTCCTCAACCCTATAATAAGAAAAACAATTAATAAGGTTCTACTGAAATTATACAATCCTTTTTATTACTGGGAGAGTTTATTCTTATCTGCAAAGAGTCTGCATTATTATATTTTGCGATTCCATCATATTTGAATTTTGGTACAAGAGTTTGTATATCTTCCATTGTAAGTGTCTTATGATTAAATAATATATCTTCGTTAAATTTTGCAAGTTTATTTTTATCCAAGGCCAGTTTAGGTTCAATGTAAATATTAATCATTTTATTAGCATCTTCTACTGGAACAAAACATCTTGTCCTGCCACCAGCGGTTTTATAAACTTTTTTACCATAGCTAAAATGTACTGCCCAATTTTCCATAAGTTGACCAAACAAATCATAAGGGTAAAGTGGAACTTCAGCTAAACCATTTGCAGGTTCAAACGTTTGTTTAGGATCTTTATTCTCAGCTTTAGCATAGAATTCACTTCCTTTGACATGAAATTGGTCACAATTTTTGTCAGGTTCTGAATAAGCAATATGACAGGTATTATACTTTAGAGCTCCTGAACTACCTGAAGATGAAATAGTTATAGTTCCATTCTCAATCCATCCCGACCCACCTTCACCATTTCTATAAACACCTTCAAAAACTTTTACGTAATCAAGTGGCATATCTGTATTGTTAATTACCTGAAATTTAAATTTATCTACTGCATTGGCATTGAGCGAATAAGTGCTAATTGTTAAGCTAATTAATAATTTTAGTAAATTATTTTTCCTCATCAATGTTTCCCTTATTATAATTGTGCGTTTATTTATATAGTTATTAACTCAACATGATTATACTTAATTTTCAAGTAAAATGTCTTACTGAATTTCAGTAGCCATACCAATTTAATCTATTAGCAAATCTGACATTAGGCTATTCCTCTTAAAAGCAGGCAACAGATACAGTCATAAATATTGCAGTTATTAGGCAATCTATATTAATAACCAATAAAATATTTGTTAAAAACAAAAATTTAGTATATAATGCTGCAAACAATGTTAATATATTTTCAGCAATTCTATAAGTAATATTTTTAAATCATTCTGTAAGAATGGTTTCAGAGAATTTGGCAAAAAGCTCTGCGGAAAATATTTTTACCTCTTATTGTGACGCAATAGATCTAGGGCTTTGGAGAACTGCTGGTTTTTAAAGGATGGTTCATATGACAAATAAAATCAAGAGCATACAAAATTATATTGATAATGTAAATTACATCGGCATAATATCTGTCACGCTTGCTTGTGTAATGTTACAGCTGGTTATGAAACAAATCTTTTTGGGTTATTTTAGCTCACAAGGTTTTAGTGATTTTGTTACTCATTTAGTACAAACTAATGGTTCTGTTAAAATCTGGAATTTATTTTTATTATTTTTGGCCAATCATTCAACAATTGCCATACCAGTTATTTTGGCATTGACTTTCATCTCTGTTTTTGGCATGTTCTTTTTTGCCAATATAATATTTCCGCTTATTATGACAATTATATTTGCCGCTTTTTGGGCTTCGGCAAATGCTGATTATTGGGCTTTTGAGCTGGTTTTACCCTGCTTATTTGCTTTGTTAGTCATGCTTGGCCAGCATGGTTTGTATAAAAATTGTAGCTTTAAAATGAATTTAGGTTATAAATTGTTACCTGGTAATGGCAAACTGTTAATTAATTTAATATGCATATTAGTAATTGTTGCAGCTTTAGTATACTTTAGTTTTTTATCAAAAAATGGTGGAGAACATAGTATGCTGTTAAGTTGGCTGTTTCCGGGGATTAGCGGTATTGCTATATTAATCTCTTTGCAATTTGATAAATTCAGGCAAGTACCTGATTCAGGAAAGATTGCTTTAGCAAATAATACTTATCTGACGATATTTGCTGGCGTAGTTGGCTTAATGTTAGTGTACCAGGTACAAGAGAATGAAGCATTAAATAGTTTTACCCTTAAAGGCTACAAAGAAGTTATTGATGGTTTTAAGGCTACTACTAATGCGCCAGACATAATAAAATCTGGTTTAACAATTGCTTCTAATGAGGCTTCGATTTTACTGCCTTTGCAGATAGTATTTGAATATCTGGCTGCAATATTTCTTTTCTTAGGAATGTTTAGAACCCCAATATATTGGCTAACTACAGGTTTATTAGGAATGTTAATGATTATAGAGTTCGGGGCAATAGGGGCAGTAGTACCAACCCCTACAAGCGAGGTGAACTGGCTATGGGAACTTTTACTGCCAACTACCATTCTTTTTATTTGCAGTATTCATGCCACCTCAAGATTTTTTACAGAAACTGGGTTTAAAAGAAAATTTTTAGGCTACCAGATTTTTTCTGGTATTAGTTTTAATACAAAGGTACATATTTGTGTTCTTCTATCCGGAATCTTTATGCTTAGTCTGGCTGAAGTCTATTCAGTCACTGAAGCCACTTATAGTAAGAGTGTTCTCTATGGGATACTTCTGTTTATACTTATGATTATCATTGATCCATTGAGAGCTAAACCTGATTACAAGGAAATCAAATAAATATTGTAGTTTAATTTATCTTGTTTATACCTCACAACTTATTGTATAAGCGCTAAAAGTGGGATGTTTTATTTTTTGAAGTATTCTTTAATGAATAGCATAATTATGAGATAAGCAAAAATGTTTAAAAGGCAAATTTTTGGGTCAAGTTAGAATTATTGGTGGTATACATAGATCCCGTATTTTAAGATTTAAAGATGATATTACCGGGTTACGCCCGACACCAGATAGGGTACGGGAAACTGTATTTAATTGGCTGGGACAAAATCTAATGGGTAAAACATGCCTGGATTTATTTGCCGGCAGTGGAGCTATGGGCTTTGAAGCAATGTCAAGAGGAGCCAGGTCAATTATATTGATTGAATCGAATAAAACTGCTTATGCAGATTTAGTGGATAATGCAAGGCTATTAAAAGCGGATAATATTTTGATTAAGAACCAAAATGCCCAGAGCTTTATTAACCAAATTAATGAAGCTTTTGATATAATATTTATTGATCCGCCCCATAAAAGTAATTTATTGCAACAGTGTTTACGCGCATTATCTGACAGTATACTCGTAAACGAAAGTACTTTAATATATATAGAGTATCAAGAAAGTCCAAACTTAGACGGTTATGAAGTAAGGAAGATTGGACGTGCAGGGGTAGTACATTTTGCTTTAATTACGAAATGCCATATTAATTAATTTGAAAGTTTATAGTGTCATTATTTATAACTGAAGAATGTATCAATTGTGATGTATGTGAGCCAGAGTGCCCAAATAAAGCAATTTATCAGGGAGCCGAAATATATGAAATTAATCCGGAATTATGTACCCAGTGCATTGGTCATTATGATGAACCGCAATGTCAGATTGTGTGTCCGGTAGCATGTATTGATATTGATACCATGCATCCTGAAACAGATGAACAATTGCTAGAAAAGTATCGTAAAATATGGCCAAAATGATCTGTGCGGTTGCCGGAGTATTACAAAATGGTTCCTATGTATTTATGTCTTCGCGCCCAGCTGGTAAGATCTATGCCTTAAATTGGGAGTTTCCGGGCGGAAAATTAGAAGTTGGTGAAACTATAGCCCAGGCATTGATTCGGGAATTAAAAGAAGAAATAGGTATAGATGTATCAGTGGACGATTGTGTACCTTTTACATTTATTACGCAAAGTTATGCAGATATTAATGTTGAATTGCATGTATTAAAAGTAAACAAGTGGAGAGGCGAGCCTTGCTCTTTAGAGGGTCAGGAGCTGCATTGGCAGGATATAACTATGCCGTGTAATAAAAAGCCTTTATTAGTCACTACTCAAAAAATTTTAGATATGCTTGCACATACCTGTTAAGAAAAGGCAGAATTAAGTTATGCGTCAATATTTAGACTTATTAAAGCATGTATTAAATAGCGGAGTAGAAAAATCAGATAGAACTGGCACTGGTACTATTTCTGCTTTTGGTTACCAGATGCGTTTTGACCTAAATGCCGGATTTCCTTTGGTTA
>JAJFBO010000227.1 GCA_020697025.1 Burkholderiales bacterium | reverse complement strand
ATTATAGGCGAAGGTGTAAGCTTAATAGCTACTCAAAGATCGGAATTTAGTTCTGTGATAACAAATAATGGTATGGATTATTTAATATCAAAACTTAATGATAGAATTAAATCAGTTTTATAAATATATAAAAAATCTATAAAAATTAATGGTGTTATATACAATTAATTTATATAAAAATATATGTAAGCTTTATATAACTATCCTAATAATCATTACTTAAAACCTGCTGCATAAAGCAGGTTTTCTAGTTTTTGCAGTATTTCTTACTTGAAATATAATTATAAATTTTGGCATTTTTTTAAAATTAATGTGCATAAAATATTTCTTTATTCTTTTCTAAAATTTAATCAGTTTATTTAAAATACTAATAAACCATTTATTATAAATTGTGTTATTTAGTCATCCATACAACTATATATGGAGAAGGATATGGATAAATTGATTAAAAAGAAAAATGTCAAATTAAGAGAACTTTTAGAAATGGTATTAAATGAACTAGGCCTAAATGAAGATGAAAGTCTAGAATTTATTGGATTAATTAGATTTATAATTAGTAAGAAGAAAATAAAAAATCCAGTAGATGCATTAAGATGGTTAAAAACTACTACTCAAGAATATTTTTTACGTCCACCAGGAATAGATAGATGGGATGTTGAAGATAGCAAGCTAATCCTTCAACATAAAAATTATTTACTTGAAACGCTTGAGAAGATTCGTTTTATAAGGGAAATAAAGCCATCTTTGAAACATTTTAAATATGTGCTATTCCTAGGAACGGTGGAAGAGGAAGTGAGAAATAGGCTAAACTTCCTAGAAGAATTATGGAAAGAAGGCGTAAGGTTTGAACAAATATTTTTGCTAGGTAGCCAAAGGAGTTTAGACCCTCTTATTGAAAATACTAAAATTGCCTCAAATGAAATGGAGATGATGAAGAGTATTTTTAATGAGCACCAAGTTTTATGGCCTGAAGGTCTTAAAAAAGTTCCGCTAATTCCGGTAAATACTAATATGAAACTAGGAGAGTATGAACGTTTACAAAAGCCTGATACCTCCGATACTATATATACTTGGTTTCTTCTCGAGTTAGCTCCAGCCCCAGTGCTAGTAATTTCCAATCAACCATGCGTACATTATCATCATGCAGTTGTTAAAAATATCTTACCAAATGAATATTATGTAGAAACTGTAGGTGATAAAGCGAATAAGCAAATGAAAATTAGTGTTGCCCTTGACTGTATTGCGAGATGGATTTATGTAAGTTTTCCACGTGTTAAAAAAAAGTTATTATCTAATCTAAACTAGTATCTAGAAGGTAAGCTACTGCATTAATTAGTGTTTTTGTATTTATAAAGGTTTTAATTCTATTAATCAAAGTAAAGTATGTTAATTTTTCGTTAACTATTTACGGTTAACCTTAATAAAGTCTTTAATACTAACACTAATATCAATGTGGACAGCTATGGTTAAGGTAAGATCGGATAAACAAATTCCAATCGTAGATTTACCATCATCTAAGACAGAAAAAAAGTTTAAAGCAAAGTTAAACAGAAAAATCTCTGTAATGCGTCCATTGCTTCCAAAAGCAGATAGAATTCATAAATATTTAGAAGAAATTGATAATACAAGATGGTATACCAATTTTGGGCCGCTTGTAATGAGATTCGAGCAAGAGTTAGCTGATTTATTTAATGTTAGCACTTCGTCTTTAATTACGCTTTCAAGCGGAACTGCTGCTATTTATACCGTGCTTAGAGCTTTGAACATAGAACAAGGTTCATTCTGTATAGTGCCATCATGGACATTTGTTGCAACAGCAGCTGCACCAATTACTGTTGGCTTAAAGCCATATTTTGTAGACGTAGAAGAAGATAGTTGGACTTTAGATCCAGCGAGTGTAAAGCAATCATTAAAATATATACCAGGAAAAATTGGTGCAGTAATAGTGGTAGCGCCATTTGGTAGACCTGTGAATGTGAGGGAATGGGATCAATTTACTAAAGAAACTGGCATAGCAGTAGTAATAGACGCAGCAGCTGCATTTGATTCGGTATTAAAATTCGAAAATGCTCGTCTTGGTAACACGCCAGTAATAGTGAGCATGCATGCAACCAAAACTTTTGGCATGGGAGAGGGGGCATTTGTTATATCGCAAGACAAGCAATTGATGCATCACGTCAGACAATTATCAAATTACGGTTTTACTGCTTCAAGAGAAATCTTTTTACCAGGTCTTAACTCTAAATTAAGTGAGTATGCAGCGGCTGTAGGGCTTGCTGCACTTGAGGAATGGGAAGAGAAGAGGCAAAATTGGCAGAATGTGACTTCTTATTACTTGGAGGCATTTAAAGCAACTGGATGTGATAAAATAATAAGTCATAGACTGTCCTCTGATTGGGTCAACTCTACATGTAATATCAGAATTCCGGAAGGGTATAATCCTAACAATATAATTGAACAACTATCGCAATTTGGCATTGAGGCCAGAAGATGGTGGACAGGATGCCATAGAATGAAAGCCTATGAAAACTGCTCTCGTTTTGCTTTGCCAATCACTGAGAAGCTTTGTGATTCAGTAATTGCTATCCCTTTCTCAGTTGATATGACTAAGGATGAAGTAGAATATATAGTTGAAAAATTACATTCTTTATTTAATTAACAAGCATATGGCTCAAGGAAAGCAGCTTTTTTTGGATAATTTATGTGAAACCTACCGAGTTAACACTCCGCAAGATAATGTTATTAGAGAATTGATAATACGTACATTTACCCCTTTTATAGATAATGATAAAGAAGGGATTGAATTTGGTTGCTCTGATGGATATATGACAGAGCTGTTATCTCCTCTACTAAATCGGCTTGATGTCGTCGAAGGTTCAGCTAAATTTATCACTTTTGCTAAAGAACGCAAACTTAAAAACGTAGAGTTTCATCATAGTCTATTTGAAGAATTTAGCGCATCTACAAAATATGATTATATATTTACTACTTATATTTTAACCCATATAGATGATGATATCAGTTTTTTAAAGCAACTTAGAAATCTACTAAAACCTAAAGGATTAATATTTACTTTGGTTCCGAACAACCGCGTTCTATCACGGCAGCTTGCACTACATATGGGTTTAATTAAAGACTTAAGCTCTTTGACAGATAATGATAT
>JAJFBO010000226.1 GCA_020697025.1 Burkholderiales bacterium | reverse complement strand
GAACCAGTGCTTTAAACATATTTTTTGTATGTAGATAATAGCAAAAAACCTTCATGAATAAACTAAACTTTAAAAAAACTTTTCTCTACTTTATTCGTGAGGATTCTGATTCTAAAAGAATTATAGATACTTTAAACACACTTTCTAAGCATATTACCGATATCACAAAACCCTCACAGATAAACAAAGTTATAAAAAATATATTAGATTACACATAATAATCATCTTTAAATTATAATATATGATATAATCTACGATTATAATTTAATAAGAAAGTATAAACTGTATTGTATACAACTTGATTATATTTCCCATAATATATATTTATCATTTATGATAAACTAAGGTATTATACGATATATTAATTCATATTGTCAATATTTTTATGAAAAAATTAAAAATGCTAAATGATCCAGATATTAAATCAATTGATAACATTATAAAAAAGCTGCAAATATATATGCAAAGAAATAATCAAACAATGCATGGCCTTGCAAGTTTAATGGGATTTGATTATCAACCATTCTATAGATTAATGACAAAAAAAAGTTTACCCACAATTAGTTCATTAAATCATATTGCACAAAAATTAAACTGCAGTGTTTCTGAATTAATTGCCGATAATATTTTTTTAGATATTCCTAGTTTTAACAATATAGAAACCTATTTAACTCATAAACCAACTGCATTTATTCGCATATATGTTACAGAAGATTTGCTCCAAGATATAGGAGAGTTTATTGCTATAAAAACTGATTTACCAAATATTAAGCATTGTGTTAATAAGATTGACTATCAGATGAGTATAAATATTTATCAACTATTTATTGCTACTAAAAAAATTAATATAGATGGATTTTTTCTAGTCAAATATAAAAAACAAATTATTATGCTTGAAGTAGTAAGTATAAGTAGTAAAGTAATTATGGCTACTTATGAAGGAAAGATTATACAAATTCCCATTGAGGAATTAGAAGCGTTTGCAAAATTCATTACTTTCATAGAATTGCCTAGCATGTCTACTAATGCAATTTCTGGAAAATTTATTTGAGTTACTCAAATAATAAGTAAAGATTTAACTGCTGGAAAAATAATTTTTAAACTTTAATTTTTATAGATAGGTATAGATATGAAAACAATTCCTTTATTTTATTTTCCTCCAACACTAATGGTTGTAGATGATGAAAATACAATTCTTGAGCTACTGAAGCAGGAATTAGGAGAACAATTCAAATTAATAACTGAAAAATCTCCTAATGAAGCAATTAAAACTATTAACCAATACAAAACTAATTCGGTAATTACAAACTTTGTATTAAAAAACAATGAAGATGATATACAACACGAAAATACATCCCGGGTACAGTTTGATTTTTCAAAAATTATTAATGTTGCTGATAATCCAGACCGTTATAATACCTTGGGTGTAGTTATCTCTGATCATATGATGCCAGATATGACTGGCTTAGAATTTTGTAAACGTCTTCGGAATGAACCATTAAAAAAAATTTTATTAACTGGGAAAGCAGAAGAAAGCAATGTTCTTGAAGCTTTTAACTGGAATATAATTGATAGATATGTAAAGAAAAATGATTCAAATTCAATTGAAGAACTAAAGACTTTTATCGATGAAATGGCTATTCAATACTTTATTGAACTATCTGCGAATCTAAAATCCATTTCATCAAAGCTTACAATTTTATCTAATCCACAATTTGTTGATTTTTTTAGTAAGATCATAAAAGATAAGGCCATTAGCGAATTTTATTTAATTGATAAAAACGGTTCATATATGTTAGTAGATGAAAATGGAAATAAATCAGTTTTATCTATAGCTACTGATGAAGACTTAGACACGTTTAGCAGCTTTTTTGGAGATGAACCAATAGTACAAGAATATATTAATCAAGTAAAACTTAGACAGAATATGCCTTTTTTTGGCATTGGTGTTAATCCAGTTACTATTCCTTTATCTAATTGGGAAAAATATTTTTTTACAGCTAATAGTCTGAAATGTGGAAATAATTCTATTTATTGGAGTATTTGTTCATGCTAAAAGATATACTCATCGTTATCACAGGCGGAAAAAGTGGGCTAGGACAAACTATTGCTAAAAAACTGCATGAAAACCTAGCTACCGTTATTACGACTTCGCGTGAGAACCCCTTTAATCATAATAAAATTCGGCTTAATGCAATTAACCATCAATATTTAGATGTAACTAATGCAGACTCAGTTAACAAATTTTTTCTATGGCTGAGCCACCAGAGCCTAAAACCATCAGTATTAATCAATAATGCTGGAATAGGAATTTTCAAACCGATTATAGAAATAAGCCTAGAAGAATGGAATTCAATTATTAATACCAATTTAACAGGTGCTTTTTTATGCTCAAAACATGCTTATAAATCAATGAGCAAATCTGGCGGAGGACGAATTATAAATATTGGTTCAGTAGTGGAATTAGCTGGTATTGAAGATAATGCTGCTTATGCAGCAAGTAAAAGCGGGTTAAGAGCTATGTCGTTTGTTATAAGTCAAGAGGGACGCACTGCTAATGTTACCTCTACACATATTACACTAGGTGCTGTTTATTCAGACATTTGGAAAAATAGAGCTGGATTTAACAAAGAAGATATGCTAGATATTGAACATGTTTCCGAAATAATTAGATACATTGCAAGTCTACCGTTTAATATTAGAATTGATAATTTAGAAATTACCCCTTCAACTAAAATTTTATGAGTGGTTATGTATAATGAATTTAAATAAAACGGCACTGGTTACTGGTGCAGCAAAAGGAATTGGTAGAGCAATCACAATAGAGCTACTTTTAAATGGGTATCAAGTAATAATGATTGATATTAATTTGCAAAGTTTAAGATTAACACAACAGGAATTACTTGATTCACACAAAAATATAACTTTATATGCCTATCAATGTGATGTGGGAAATGCAGATAAAGTGAATAAACTTTTAACGGAACTGGAAAGCCTAAGTATAACACCATATATTTTAATCAATAATGCTGGGTACGGGGGTCCATTTCAAATATTAAGTGATGTAACAGATGAAGACTGGGATAAAGTAATTAATACAAATTTACGTGGTATTTTTAATTTTAGCCGTAAATTATTGCCCAAAATGCGTGAAAATAGATGGGGT
>JAJFBO010000225.1 GCA_020697025.1 Burkholderiales bacterium | reverse complement strand
ATCAGGCATCCTCCAAAGGATATTTAGATTATATACCGGCAAGCCTACACTCTATACTAACTACACTTTTTTAATAAAATATAAATTATCCAGAAAAAATAGAATAAAGTTATGAAATCATCAATAAAATTCAGCTATGTAGTATTTTTGGGGTGATTGTTTTCGTTTGTTTCGGTTAATACAGTAACATTTACTACAGCATTACCAGTAATTGGCAAGTATTTTAATATCGGAAGTCATACAACCGGTTATATTATAACTTGTTTTATAATCGGTTGTACTTTGGGACAATTAATTTACGGCCCATTAACTAACTACTTAGGAATTAAAAATGCAGTAAGACTAGGTGCATTATTATCTATTATTGGAGCAATAGGTGGGATATTATCTTACTATCTCCATTCATTTTATATACTATTATTATTTCGTTTTGTTGCAGCTATAGGAGCTGGTTCTGGAGTTAAATTAACCTATACTATTTCTAGTCAAATTTTTGAATCTAGAGAGAATGTAAAAGCGTTATCTATGGTAGGCATGTTGTTTGCTTTTATACCTAATATAGCAACTTTTTTAGGTGGATTAATTATTAGCTTTTTTAATTGGACTGGGCCTTTTTATTTAATTGTTCTTTATGCTTTTGTAATATTTCTATTAATTGAGCTAATTCCTAGTAATTATGTAGTTAAAGACAAGAACTCACTTAAATTAAAAAATATAATATCCGGATATGTCGCTCAATTAAAAAACTTACAAATTATTCTAGGTGGACTAGTTATTGGTATAGCCGGGGGAGTTTTATATGTATTTACTGCACTGGGACCATTCATAGGCATGCATGTAATGCAATTGACTCCTTATATGTATGGTAAGTACTGCCTAACTTTATCTATTGGGAAATTACTTGGTGCAACATCTTCTGCTTATTTTAGTTCTAGAATATCTAGTTCCAAAGCTATATGGTGTGGCTTCATTATTTGTTTTTGTAGTATAGCAATTATGTGCTTATTGTTCATTTATCAGTTGCCCGTAATACTATTTCTAAGTATGTGTGTACTGTATTATGGACTTGGATTCATCTTTTCAAATACCATAGCTTTAACTCTAGATAATATAATAGATAAAAGTAATGCATCAGCTATAATGAGTTTTATTAGCACATTATTTTCTTTTATAATAGTTCAATGTTTAGTATTTATAAAATACTCAGTTATTCATAAACTAATTTTTACTTATATTTTATTGCTATTAATTGGTATCACAATTAATATGCTATTAGAGCGTAAGCGCAATAAATTAAATTAGTCTACACTGCATAAGTAACTTTCCACGATATCTAGTCTTATACTTAAAATATATATCATATAAAAAGTCAAGTATTAACTTTTTCAAAAATAATTCATAAAAATATTCAAATGTAATATTTGGTTTCAAAACTATTGCTAATAGAATTTTATAATACCGTCATATCAAACCAAAAGATAAATAAGTTTAAAACTTAAATTGCTTCAGGCGAGATAAAAAAACAATAAATTTAATTTTAAAAATATTTTAAGGAAAATCAAAATGAAAAAACTTATACTTACTCTTTTAGCTGGTACTTGTGTAATCAATTCTAATGCTTGTAATTTAGAATTTCAAGACAATCCGGCGAGGCCTACTCTTTATGTAAATGTTAATAATCAAATTAGAGGATTTCAAGGAGATAATACTGGAACCTCATTTCATCATATAATCCCAAGAAATGTGTTTATGGCGCGATTAAATGCTATGTTTAACGGCAAGTCTGTTGTTAACTCAAATGATTTAAAAAATATTTTAAATCTTATTGGAGCACAGTTTGATAGAACTAATCAACTTTTTGTAGAACGGGAAAGAAGGGACCGTATACCCGCGATGAGAGCTATATTTTCAAAATTAGGAAGCGGAAAGGATATGTTAGATAGAGTTATAGATGGGCGAGGAGAGCGTTGTAGTATTGTGTACAATGGTTTAGAATGGGATGCAGTATCTTCTAATTTATCTTATATACCTGTAAACGGATATATTGGACCACGCTCTCTTTATCAAGATCCTGGCGATAATTTTGATACTTACGGAAAATTTTTTGCTAAAAATACATATGAGGCTTTAAGAGGCATAAATAATAATCAGGATTTAGTTAATAACTTTAAAAATATATTTAATTATAAGCTTCAACCTTATGATTATACAAAGTGGATGGCAAGTCCTGAAGCAAATAGAGGATGTTATATAGCTGGTGGCACCTGTGTTAAAAGAATTATCAACCAATATTTTTCTGATAATAATTATAGCAATGACAGTTATATGTATGCTCAAACTGAATTTGGAAGTCAGGAAGAAGTTTCTAATGATGATTATAACAGTAATAATTATCAAGCTTCTCCGGTTGACTATGAGAATCAACAAGAGACCCAAAATGGTACAGTTAACCAATAAACATTAAACATACAATTCACTTTAATTTAGGGTCTTGTTTAATTAATATATAAGGCCTCAAATTAAACACTTTAATAATTGAAAGGAATTAAAATGAAAACTAATATGAAACTAAAAACTTTGGTAATTAACTTACTTATGATAAACATACTCGGATCTTCATTGGCTGGATGTAATGGAGTAGGGGGAAGCTCAGAAGCTTCTAATTCTAGTATATCACATGATGTTCAATCTAGTAGTTATCAGGCTGAAGATAGTCAAGCAACCAGTAGCATTAATCATACTGAACAGCTAGAAGAAAATAATAAAACTTCAGAACAGGCAAATAATAATTCATCGGGTGATTCAGCTCATAAAACGGATTTGGATGAAATTGCACCACTAGAAAATATGGAGCTAGGATGGGGCTTTGATACAACAACGAATACACCAATAAATACATCAGTAAATCAAAAATTATTAATATCTCTTGATGAACAAGTTTCTGATTCAGATATTATTTCTGTAGTAAATATAGGTACATCTAAATATTCTGCTTATACATCTTATACAGGTGATTCAACATTAAATAATAAAGATACAAAACTAGATATAAGTGGAGGCATAGGAATTAATTATGGCTTTTATAGTGGGTCTATAAAAGCTGCCTATGCTAGTTATGAAAACATTCGAGATGCTCGTTCAAGCGTTACTAAAAAAGCTGGGATAAAGGAAGAG
>JAJFBO010000224.1:3183-4479 GCA_020697025.1 Burkholderiales bacterium | reverse complement strand
CTACTAAATGGTTTTCGAGACTCAAAGATCCTGCATGCGCTGAGTTATATTGTTATTTTCTTAGAAAAAATAGCTTATCCTATGGCTATTGGCGTAACTTGTTAAGTTGGCAAATTACATTTAATGGCATAGAACAAAGTAAAAATTTGCGCTATTCGGTTTATACGTTAAATACTATAAAACATTTATTCGCTATTGCGTGTGGGGTTTTTCCAGGGTTTGCTCCTGCTATAAATGAAAATAGTGCACCTATTAAATTATTACAAGAAGCATATAAAGCAGGCTATAACCTTAAAGATCAATACCCTATCATTATGGAACCAAGCCGGTTTTCTATGGTTGATAAATCACCTGTATATTATTCTACAATTTATCCCACTCTGGCACAGTGCGATCCTGACACTTTTAAAGATAAAAGTTTTATTAAACTTTTAGATCAACTGCAGCATGTAACTAAAAAATATATAGCTGGCATACAAGAAGATGCATTTGCTAGATTTACATCATTATATAACGTATCTAAAGTTGTAGATTTTTCTTATTATCATGATAGTCCAGATAACTATACAAACATTAAGAATAATACACTTATTCCTAAAGAGGATGAAAGATTTTTTTGTAAAGTTGAACAATTTCCCAATCATAGTCCATTTTTAAAAAGTTGTGTAAAGATTGGATATAAATGAAAGCGTCAAAATGAATTATGGAATAGTTGTAGATGGTTATTCTTCAGGAGCAGAATTAGTTCATGAGTTTAAAAAATTAGGTTTTGACTGTATACATGTTCAGAGCCAATCAAAAGTACCCGATATATATATCAAAACCTTTAATAAAAATGCATATATAAAAAATTATGTTTTTAATGAAAATGGTAATAATGAAGCATTATTTAGTATTCTCAGTGAATATTCTCCTGTTTTTGCTATAACTGGTAGCGAGCCTGGGGTTGAAGTATCTGATATAATAGCTAATAATCTTGGATTGAATGCAAGTAATCCTATTGAATCTAGTTTAATACGTAGAGATAAATTTTTAATGGGTGAACAACTTAAGAACGCTGGACTAGCACATATATCACAGTTTAAATCTTCAAATTGTAAGGAAATTCTTCATTGGAGCAAAAATTTTTCGAAATGGCCGTTAGTCATTAAACCATTGAAAAGTGCAGGCGGTGACAAGGTTAAAGTTTGTTATAATGAAGAAGATATTATTAATGGATTTAATGAAATTATAAATGATAAGCTTAATATGCTGAATTTAATTGATAGTGAAGCTTTGATACAAGAATATATTGAA
>JAJFBO010000224.1:0-3176 GCA_020697025.1 Burkholderiales bacterium | reverse complement strand
ATATTTATAATTACGCAACTATAATTCCATTTAATAGGTGTCCGACATCTTTAATTGAATATGCATTTAAAGTTGCTAATGCTTTAAATATCAAGTTTGGCCCAATGCATGCAGAAATTTTTATGACTGAATCAGGGCCTGTACTTATTGAAGCAGGTTCAAGACTTATGGGAGCAAATATACCAAGTGATTTAATGAAAATGTGCTTGACCCATCCACAGCCATATATGACTGCTTTGGCATATGCCAGACCAGATGATTTTATAGCTAAATTCAAAGAAGATCCTAGGATTAAAAAAAAATTAAGAATCATTTTTTTAATATCAGAATACGCTGGAGATTTAAAAAAAATAAATTATCTGGATAGTATTAAACAGTTAGAGTCTTTTTATGCTCTTAAACTTAGAGTTACTGATAGGGTGATGCAAACCGTAGACTATAGTACAAGTCCAGGTCTAATTTATCTATCTCATGAAGATGAAGCTGTTTTGGAGAGAGACTTTTTAACTATTAGAAACTTCGAAAAGAACAATATGTATGAAGTTGCGCTATAATGCGGACCTATAAGTAAAATAGCAGTAATTTATTGACCTAAAAAAACTACAATTATCTAGTAATTTGCTAATTTCTTAAATATCCTTCCACGATAAGTAATTAAAAAAATTATACTTTAAATATATAATGTTTAGTATAGATATTAGCTATTTATTTAGGAGTAAATATCAATTATGTCATCACCTATCTTTTATGCTTGGAAGGGCAAAAGGTATAATAATTGCAATCAAAAGATTTTAAAATAGCTTTGCTACAATCCAGTACAAAGTTATTTGAGAAACGTGTTCCACTACACCCGAAATATTTTAACTGTGTAGATTTAAATCTTAGAAAATTTGTGTATTTTGAACAAAATTACTCAACCAATTTTGGTTATCCAGATTATTATCATGAACAAATGGGCTATAAAACTGGAGAAAGAGCTAATTTAATTGCATCAGCTGATTGTACTATGCTAGTAAGACCAATGCCACATGATATTATATCCATGAAAGAAAATAGTATTTCATTAGGATGGTTTCACTGTGTACAAGATAAGGAAATTGTAGATGCAGCGATAAAGAAACAAATTACCTTAATCAGTATGGAAAATTTATATGATAAGCAAAAATATTTTTTTGAGGAAAATAGTAGGATTTCAGGAAAGGCAGCCATTATTTATGCGTTAAAAAATACTACTGTGGGATTAGAACAAAATCCGTTATGTGTAGTCATAGGGCATGGAAATGCTGGTATAGCAGCTATTGAAACACTGAAAGGACTTGGAGTAAAAAATATTATTTGTTGTACAAAAAGAAGTCAAAATGATATTAAAAATAGAATATCTGGCATTATTTATAAGCAAATAAAACAAAATAAATATGAAAAGAAGTTGTATTTTGAGGAAAATCGTCCTATATTAGAATTATTAAAGCACGCTCGTATTATTATTAATGCAACTACACAAAATATATACCAGCCAGCAATTTTTTTATATAAAAATGATTTAAAATATTTACAAAAAGATACTCTTATTATTGATATATCATGTGATAGGCAGATGGGGTTTGAATTTGCTACAATTACGCCATTAAACAAACCAATTATTCGTGTTGAAAATATTTTATATTTTGCAGTAGATCACTTGCCGACCCTTGATTATGATTATGCCTCAAAAGCTATTTCTTCTAAAATAATTACATTGATACCAGATATTATAAATTATTTAAAATATTCGAAGTTATCACCGATAATTGAAAAAGCAATTCAAATTAGACGAGGAGTGATTGTTAATCCTGATATTAATTATTTTCAAAAACGACCATTAATCTAACTTTTTTTAAAATACTGATTAAAAAAATACAAAAAGATACTAAAAATAACTACTACCCCAAATAATAAAGTAAATAATTTAAAAAATTGTTCATTCATTTGTATAATATTTGTTCCAGAGATTTTAACAGTGTTGGATAATTGGCTAGCCAATAATCCGCCTAATCCAAGAATAGACATCCATATACCTGTCATAATACCTTGGTTTTGCCGGCTTACATATTTACCAACTGCTGCAAAACCGACTGGAGCAATAAATAATTCAGAAAAAGTTAAAAATGTATAAGTTAACATTAACCATATTAAATTGACTAATTGAAATTTGGCAATTATAATTCCAACTATCAAAAATAAAAATGATATAGCCATTAATAATAAGCCACAGCAAAACTTGCTAATCGCTGTCCAATGATGCTTTTTATCAAAAATCTTAAAAAATAATGCAAGTAATGGAGCTCCTAAAATAATTAGAGAGCTGTTAATATTTTGTAGCCAAGCTGGCGGTACTAAGTATCCTAGTATTTTACCATTAGTACTGTAATTGGCAAATAAAGTCAGTCCAGTTGGTATCATAAAATATAATGCCCAAAATAATAAATATGACATTGCTAAAGTAATAAAAATTATTCCGTGCTTATTTCCATTTCTACAATTATAAATAAGGAAAAATATTAAACTTAAGCTAACCATACCAATAATGAGATAATCACTTAATTTACTGTAGAATAAGATTTCTTTAATAACAACAGTCAATATTAGTATTACTAAAGTAAATTTTATAAACCCGATTAGACGCATCCTCGAATTGAGGTTAGTGTAATTGCTATGTATGTCACCTAAATGTTTTTTATATAATATACTAAGTATTAAGGCTACAAACATTAAACTAATATTAATATAGCTAATTTGGTGAAAATTATTAAGTATTTGAAAATATCCAGCTATAGTGTAGCCTATAATATTACCTAAATTCATAGCTGAGTAGTTCCACATAAATACCCGTTCCCTGGCAGTATCATGTGGCCCAAATCTTTCTGTAATAATCATATTGATTGAAGATGAACTAGGTAGACTACCAGCTAGGAATAATGCGCATCCCCAATAGAAACTAGAGCCACCCTTGTATACGATAAGAATTGATAAAGCTTGTAGTATAATTCCTACAATTAAAGCATTTATGTAACTAATCCATCTCCCAACGATAAGACCATTGATTATAGCTAATACATAATGTAGGGCAATAAATAACCCTACAATAGTTATTGCTTTATTCTCGTGCATGTGTAGGTTTTTGATAAGGAATATTGTTA
>JAJFBO010000223.1 GCA_020697025.1 Burkholderiales bacterium | reverse complement strand
ATGGATTAAACCTCAATATTTCATTCATTTCTTGCTTGAGACTACATAAGTCAACTCCTATTGCTGTAGTTAAATAACCATTATCAATTTGGAAAACTTTCGTTCCAACTTCTGTAGATACCATTCTTACTAAAGTAGATTTAGGTTTTGATATATCTATCATTTGTGGAGAATGAGAAGCACACAAAACTTGATAAGGTAAATCATCTTCAGAAACCTTATAAATTAAAGCCCTAAGCTCCTTCATTAATTTTGGGTGCAAAAAAAGTTCTGGTTCTTCAAATAAAACTAAATAATCTTTCCTATTTTGCTTTCTTTCAAACCCCTCTGCTATATCCCTCATCAGTAATAATGTAAATATCGCCGTTCTGATAGCTCCATGACCCACTTTATCATAACTGTTAGGGATATCAGAATCAATAAATCCATCATTTTTTAGTTTATGAAATTGAATATTAAAACTTTTACCAAACTTATTTTCAGTCCAAATAACTTTATCTTTTTCGCTAAGTTCTATTTGTACATTTGGAAATAATTCTTTAAAATGCTTATTAACATCATTTTTATAACGTTCTATAAATAGAGGATTATAAAGTGCATCTTGTAATTTTTTAATCGTTTCTTGAGCTTTCTTAAACTCATCCCTTTCTTTATCTTTCAGCGCATCAGAAGCCTTATCCGCCAAAATACTATTAATAATATTTTCTACTTCAATTTCAGAAGGCATTGCTTTTATAAAAATTGGCTTTGGAAGTAGAGACTGAAAAACACCATCAAATCCAATCCCGCCATAATGTTTTTCACTCCAATCACTTGACTCAGGTTTTTTCCAATTTGTATTATCACCTTTTAATGTATAGTTTTTAACTATAACATTTTTTCTATCTTCTGCAAGCTTATATTCTCTTTTTATTTTTAATTTATTATCTTTTAAATAGTTATTTTTTAATGAGTGTAACTTTGTTGGTGCCTTTTCATTTATTCTAGTAAAATCCAAACTGTCTAATTCAAATGTAAATATAAATTCGATAATATTTTCTTGCTTTTTATAAAAGTCTTCTGGTTTAGGAATTTGATTAGAAAAGAAAAATTCATATGCTTTTAGAAACGTAGATTTTCCAACATTATTTTGTCCGAATATAAAAATAGTGTTTGAATGTTCAAAATCTATTATATTATTTTCAAGTCCACCTGATATTGCTCTAAAGTTATTTACTCCAAACTGTACTATTTTCATTTTGAATTAGCTTTATAAATTATATTAAATATTAGAGTAAAATACCCTTTATTATGTTTTTTTGATACGTTAATTGCTAACAAAACATAACAATATCAGCATATTAAGGTGGATTGATTAGGATTATACTTTATTATATATATTATTTGCAAGAAATTTGTAAGCATTATTTTGCATTCAATATAATATTACGCTTCACTATTTTAAAAAGCAAAATGAATTTCACACTTTGGCTACTAATCTTCCATATAGGCTTAAAACTATCTATGCAATTTATGGTAAAATCCTTACTTTGAAACCATTTATATTTAGAAGGATATTTATTCCATGCAAAAAATAAAAGTAATTAATCCGGTAGTCGAGCTAGACGGCGACGAGATGACTCGTGTTATCTGGAAATTTATTAAAGATAAACTAATCCTGCCATATCTGGATATTGATATTAAATATTATGATTTAGGCATGGAATCCAGGGATCAAACTAATGACCAGATTACTATTGATGCCGCTAATGCTATTAAACAATATAACGTTGGTATTAAGTGCGCCACAATAACCCCTGATGAAGCCAGGGTTAAAGAATTTAATCTTAAAAAAATGTGGAAATCCCCTAATGGAACTATTCGCAATATCCTAGATGGTACAGTATTTAGAGAACCAATTGTGTGTAAAAATGTACCCCGCTTAGTACCCAACTGGACCGATCCAATTATTATCGGCCGCCATGCGCATGCTGATCAATATAAAGCGGTTGATTTTGTCGTATCAGGCCGTGGGAAACTAACTATTACATTTACGCCAGAAAACGGTTCTCCGCAAACACATGAAGTTTATGATTTTAAAGGCGACGGCGTGGCCATGGGTATGTATAATACCGACGAATCAATTCGCGGGTTTGCGCATGCCTGTTTTAATATGGCATTAAATAAAAAATGGCCATTATATCTATCCACTAAAAATACTATTTTAAAACAATACGACGGCAGGTTCAAAGATATTTTTGCAGAGATATATGAGAGCGATTTTAAACAAAGATTTGCATCTCTTGGTATAGTTTATGAACACCGTCTAATTGATGATATGGTAGCCTCAGCACTTAAATGGAATGGGAACTTTGTCTGGGCGTGTAAAAACTATGATGGTGATGTGCAGTCTGATACTGTTGCCCAGGGGTTTGGGTCGCTTGGCTTAATGACATCCGTGTTAGTTACTCCAGATGGTAAAACCATGGAAGCAGAAGCAGCACATGGTACCGTAACTCGTCATTATCGTGATTATCAGCAAGGCAAAAAAACTTCAACTAATCCAATTGCATCAATATTTGCCTGGACGCGCGGATTAGCACATCGGGGCAAGCTAGATAGTAATCAGGAGCTTATCAAATTTGCCGAAACTCTGGAGCATGTATGTATTGAAACTGTAGAATCTGGAAAAATGACTAAAGATTTGGCGGTATGTATCCATGGAAATAAAATCAGGGAAACTGATTATCTAAATACGGAAGATTTTTTGGAAGCATTAAATGCTAACTTAAAACTTAAACTAGGACACTAAAAAAAGCGGTATTTACCGCTTTTTTTATTAAAATATTCGGTTAATTAAAGCACCGCCTAATTCAATCCCATTTAATTTTGCATTATCAGTATATTTTTTGACATGATGTATAATAGCATCATAATCTTTTTGCCCCAAAATATGTTTATTGCTGGTTAATAGACGTGATTCAAAATTTTGCATAACTTTTTCAGCAAGGTCAAAAATCTTTTCTACTGCATAAAGCGGGTCTGCTTGTTTATGTAAAAGTGCTGTGATTTGTAACTGTTTATAGTTGTCATTTATCCTAAATGGAGCCTCATTGTCTGCACTGATTTTAAAAATTACCTGTCCCCCTTCGGCTAATTGTAAAATTCCTTTATTATCAATTAAACCTAAGCTGGTAAAAAATCT
>JAJFBO010000222.1 GCA_020697025.1 Burkholderiales bacterium | reverse complement strand
AACCGGAGGTGCACAACAACAACGCTCAGGAATGGGGGCTGGAAATGCAGCAATGCTTGGTGCAGCAGCTGGGGCAGCTGGTGGATATATGTTAGGCAAGAGCAGCGGCAACAATGCTAATAACGTTACAGAAGCAAATGCAAGCGGAGCTGTAGCTGCAAGAACCAATGAAGCAAGAAACTCAATTCCATGGGGCACAATTATAATTCTGGTGGCTATTCTTGGTTTAGGCTTAATGTTTTTTCGTAAAAAAATTAATCCTGGTTTATCGTCGGGCAATCCGAATAATTTTAATTCTCAAAATAGCAACAATTTTAATATGCCAAATATGAATCGTACGCCGAATAATGTACCGACAAATAAGCCGATAATAAAATTTGGCTCCGCTGCTCCTGCTGCGCCAGAACAATTGGATAAAATGCCTGATGGAGTTGAAACTATATATTTCTTACGTCAGGCAAAAGGAATGTTTTTGCATATTCAAAGTATGAATAGTGGAGACAACTTGAGTGAAATCCAAAAATATATGACACCGCAGTTATTTGCTGAAATACAGGAAGATATTGCAAAAAACCAAACTGTTGCTGATTTTACCAATTTGGATTGCCAATTAATGCAATGTGAAGCTATTGCTACTAGCCAAACTGAAGATGGACAAACAGTTGAAGCTCATTTAGTTGCATCGGTTAGGTTCCTTGGAAATGTCAGTGAAACCCCAGAACAGCCGCCATTACCTTTTAGTGAGGTATGGAACTTTGTTAAATCTGAAAGTACTAATAATAAATGGGTAGTTGCCGGTATTCAACAAGATAATGCGCCAACGCAAAAATAATTTTTGCCCGTATTAAGTATTAAATAGTTACTGGCACTAATATACAATATAATTGTTAGTAACTTTTGTATAAAATCCATAATTGAAAAGTATTATGGATTTTTTTATTATAAGGGTTTATAAGGACAAATAACTTATGGATAAAACATTGCTTTTAATTGATGGGTCCTCATTTATATTCCGTGCATTTCATGCCATGCCTGATTTAACTTCTCCTGGTGGACAGCCTACAGGTGCCATTTATGGTATTATCAATATGTTTAAACAAATGCAAAAGAAATTTCCAACTAAAAATTGGGGCTGTATTTTTGATATGCCGGGCAAAACTTTTCGTGATGATATTCATCCTGAATATAAGGCTAACCGTAAAGAAACTCCAGCAGATTTAATCAGTCAGTTTGAAGAAATCTATATTTTAGTTAAAGCCTTAGGAATACCGGTTATTATGCAAAATGGCATAGAAGCTGACGATTTAATTGGCACCATAGCTGTTAAAGCTAAGCAATCTGGATATAAGGTTATCATTGCTACTGGTGATAAAGATTTTGCTCAACTTGTAGATGATAATATAACTTTAATTAATACTATGAATAACGAAATATTAGATATCCCGGGAGTAATAAATAAATTTGGCGTTAAACCAGAACAAATTATTGATTATTTGTCATTAGTTGGTGACAAAGTAGATAATATTCCTGGTGTAGATAAATGTGGTCCCAAAACTGCTGTAAAGTGGCTTAGTGAATATGGGACAGTAGAAAGCTTAATTATGCACAAAGATAAGTTATCGGGAGTTGTTGGAGAGAATTTCAGACAGTCTATCAATTGGTTAAGTACTGCCAAAACCTTGATAACAATTGATACTTCAGTAGATTTAAATAACTTACTGCCCAACGGATTAAATGCATTAACAGTCGACCTTCCAGATAAGCAAATCCTACAGGAAAAATATACAACTCTTGGCTTTAAAACATGGCTGCGTCAATTAAATGAAGCACTTGTACCAGAAGCAATATCTACACCAAAGCAAACAGTATTGAAAGCTGTAACTCCATCACTAAATAAAATTAATAACGAAGCTGATTTGCAACAAATTATAAGTCAAGTTATTGCAGATAATAATCTTTTATCTCTTGCAGTAATACCAGATGACTTTCTAAAACCATCAGCTATCCGGTATATGGTATTTAATGATACTCAAACTACATATTATTTGGAAACAAGCAATAGTGAGGATCTATTTGGACAAAGTTGCAATAATTATAGTTTATCTATACTTGCCCGGCTATTTACCTGCCCTAATCCCAAGGTATTACCTAATTATAAAAATACACTACATATATTAAGCCTTATGGGCCTCGGATTAACTAATGTTACGGGCGATTTGACTTTAGCTCATTATGTGCAAAATTCCAAAGATAAGCACGATTTGACCACAATATATGCCAATATGCTAAATATAGAAGTCATTGACATACTAAATAATACCCAAAAGGCGAGTAAAACTTCCGCTGGCTCAAAAGATATACTTATAAATGATTTGAGTAATATTGTAGCTAATTGTACATGCTTGGAGAATATTATAACTAGCACCATGTCAGATAAAGAATTAAAGCTCTACCGGGAAGTAGAGCTGCCTCTGGTAAAAGTATTAGTCGAAATGGAAAATAATGGCATCGAGCTTGATTTAGCGCAATTTAATAAGCTTGACAAAGAACTTTCTAAACAGTTAAAAAATTTAGAGAATTTAATCTATGCAGATGCAAATACAGTTTTTAATATTAACTCACCTAAACAATTACAAGACGTATTATTTAACCAGCTAAAAATACCGGTAACCGGTATTAAGAAAAATACCAGCGGTTACTCTACTGATGAAGACTCCCTTAAAATTTTGGAGCAAAGCGGCTTACAAATTGCTAAATATTTACTGGAATATAGAACGCTAAGTAAGTTATTAGGTACTTATGTAAGTAAACTGCCGTTATTGGTAGATAAACACAATAAATTGCATACCACTTATGATCAAGCATCAGTTGCCAGCGGCCGTCTATCTTCCAGAGATCCTAACTTACAAAATATTCCAGTACGTAATGATTGGGGCAAACAAATTAGACGCTGTTTCATTGCCAGCCCTGGTTATAAACTGGTTTGTGCGGATTATTCACAAATAGAATTAAGGATTTTAGCTCATTACTCGCAAGATAAAAATTTGATAGAAGCTTTTAATACCAACCAGGATATTCATGCCATTACTGCAAGTGAAATCCTTAACAAGCCAATTAATACAATTAGTAAAGATGAACGACGCTATGCCAAAATAATTAATTTCAGCCTTCTTTACGGCAAAAC
>JAJFBO010000221.1 GCA_020697025.1 Burkholderiales bacterium | reverse complement strand
AGCATCACATGATTATTTGACAGTAGTATTTAAAGAAGATGACGAAAAAATAGCTGCCATAATCAAACATAATCTGTAAAATCTATATTAAACTTACACTACATTGCTTTCAGCAAAGTAATTTTTTTTAATGAAAGTGTATATTTTGCTATAATCTGCTATAATTAGAGTTTACTTAATTTAAGAACCAATATATTCTTTAAGTAAAAATAAAAGGAATAAAATGCAATATAAAACACCAGATTACGAAAAAAAAATAATTAAACCGGAAAATTTAAATAGTCACTTAAAAATGGCGAAGAGGCCGCTGGTATTTACTAATGGCTGTTTTGATATTATTCATCGTGGACATGTGACTTATTTAGCCCAGGCTAAAAGTTTGGGTAATGTTTTGGTAGTGGCCTTAAATACTGATGAATCGGTGAGGGCTCAAGGTAAAGGATCAGACCGGCCGATTAATAATTTAGCTAATCGGATGGCAGTAATTGCCAGCCTGGAAATGGTTGATTACGTAACTTTTTTTAATACTGAAACTCCTTTGGATCTAATATTAGCTATACAACCAGATGTACTGGTAAAAGGCGGAGATTGGAGTATCGAACAAATAGTTGGAAGTCGTGAGGTTTTAGCTAATGGAGGCACAGTACATTCCATTCCTTTTTTATATAATACGTCAACCACAAATCTAATTAATCAAATCAGGCGCATATGATAAATAACTTTAACTTTAATAAAATAAATCAAATGCTAAAGCAGTCCGGATTAGAAAATTATACTGTAATATATCATGATCAGTTAGAGTCAACCCAATCTTACGCATTAAATAATATACAGCAGTTAAATAATAATTCGGTGATTGTCTGTGAAGTACAAACAAATGGTATAGGGCGTAATGGTAAGATATGGTCTAGTAAACCATATATTGATATTGCAGTATCATTAGTACATGCTTTTTCACTTGATTTCGAATACGAATTATTACCTTTAGTAATTGCTGTAGCAATAAATCGGTTATTCAAACAATTACGGGTTAATACAAAAGTTAAGTGGCCAAATGACATATATTTAGCAGATAAGACTAAAGTAGCTGGTATTTTACAATCAGCAAAAGTTTATGCTAATGAGCGTTATATAGTAACCGGAATTGGGTTGGATAATATTCAGAATTGGGATCGCAATAATCTGCTTTTAAGTTTAATTATACAGGTAGAAAATGTATTATCTGAATATAAAATATTTGGTTTTGCAATATTTCGGCAGGAATGGCTGGATAATTGTATTCATTATCACCGCCAGATTAGTTTATATCGCAGCGGGAATTTAATAGATTGTGGAATTCATGTGGATTTAACTAATAATGGTAAAATAGTGGTAAAAGACCACACAGGACTGCGTGAATATTCGGGTAGTTCTATCAGTTTAATAGTTGAGGATTAATTAAGAAAATGGTTAGGCTAATAGTAATATCCCATTTGGAGATTGCGAACAGGATGGTTTCTTGTGCCCAGCATGTTTAGTGTTGAAAAATCAATATATGATATTGTATACTTAGATGGAGAATATGTATGATGATTACACAGGAAGTAGAGATTATTAATAAATTAGGGCTTCATGCCAGAGCTTCTTCCAAACTGGTAAGTTTGGCTAATAACTTTGAATCAAATCTCACGATCATAAAAGACGCTAAAACTGCAAATTTAAAAAGTATTATGGGAGTTATGATGTTAGCAGTAAGTAGAGGCAATAAAGTCCAGCTTACAGCCGAAGGCAATGATGCCAGGTTAGCTATTGAGGCTATGGTTGATCTAATTAATAACAAATTTGGCGAAGAAGAATAAAATACATGTGTAAAAGGTCTCCTGTATGAGCATTATCTTGCATGGCATAGGATTAGGCGGCGGGATTGTAATTGGTAGTCCCTATATTTTGGATAAGAGCTTGGATTATGTTGCACAGCAAGCTTTAGAAACTCATGAAATTGAAAGTGAAGTAGAGCGGTTTGTAGATGCAGTACAGTTAACCAGACGTGAGTTAGAGCGATTACGCAATAATATTCCAGAAGATGCGCCTGCTGAATTAGGTGCATTCTTATCATTAAATATAATGATGTTAAATGATTCACAAATTGCCAGGGCCCCAATTGAAATTATTCGCAGTGAAGAGTGTAATGTGGAATGGGCTATTAAACTCCAATCAGATAAATTAGCTGAACGTTTTGATGAGATGAGTGATAATTACCTTAAAGAGCGTAAGCATGATGTTTTACAGGTACTAGAACGAATATTCAAAAACCTCGAAGGCAACAAATTTGACTGGAATTTAGATGGAAAATTAGAGCATGGAATTCTAATCACGCATGATTTAGCTCCAGCAGATCTAGTACATTTTAAAGACTCTAACTTTTCCGGATTTATTACTGATGCTGGTAGTTTAACTTCACATACAACAATTATTGGCAGAAACTTATACATACCTGCAATTATAGGTACTAAAAACGCTAGAGCTTTGGTTCATGAAGATGATTTAATTATTCTAGATGGAATCCACGGCGTCCTTATTATTAACCCGGAACCATTAATTTTAGAGCAATATAAAAATCTTCAGGCCGCATGGAATAGTGATCAGGCAAAACTTTCAACAATAAGGAGTGAGGAGGCAATAACTCTAGATAGTGTAAGGGTAGAGCTTTTAGCTAATATAGACAGCTTAAATGATTTAGAGGAAGTAAAATATAATCAGGCCGGAGGCATTGGTCTATTTAGGAGTGAATTATTATATTTAGGTGGAAAAGATCATTTGGTAAATGAGGATGAACAGTTTGCAACTTACTACGAGCTTGCCAGATCAATGAAAAAATTGCCAGTTATAATTCGTACAGCAGATTTGGGTGCGGATAAAAACCCAATGTGGAATTTAAGCCAGAATACAGCAAGAAATCCAGCTCTTGGTTTAACCGGAATCAGATTATCACTTGCAGAGCCGTCTTTTTTTCGGACACAGCTAAGAGCAATTTTGCGTGCGTCGCACTATGGTAATTTACAAATTCTTTTTCCCATGATTTCCCGTGCTTCCGAGTTAGAAAAGGCAATACAGCAGTTAGAATATGCTAAAGAAGAACTTACAGACGAAGGCATACCATTTAACCCAAATATTCAAATTGGGGCGATGATAGAAGTACCATCGGCGGCTTTTG
>JAJFBO010000220.1 GCA_020697025.1 Burkholderiales bacterium | reverse complement strand
TTGGATAAGCCTAAAACTTTACCATCAGGTAAATAAGCAACATGGCATTTACCAAAAAAAGGCAGTAAATGATGTTCGCATAAAGAATATAATTCAATATCTTTAACTACAACCATTTCATCGTTATTCGTGCTAAATATTGCACCATTAATAATTTTTTCAAGAGAGTCTGTATAGCCTTTAGTTAAATAACGCATGGCTTTTTCTGCACGAGCTGGGGTATTGACTAATCCTTCCCGGGTAATATCTTCCCCAATATCAGATATAATTCTTGCAAAGCTCTCCTTCATTTCTGGTCCTTTTAATAAACTTGTTATTATACATTAATTTAGTTTACTATGTGCTTTAATATAGAACTCTCTGCCGGGTATAAATAAAATTATAGCCTAGGGTATGCATGGTTAATAATTCAAGATCCGGATGTGTTTTACTATCAAATGCTATTTGCATGGCGCCTAAGCCGCCGCTGCCTCCTATATAACTGCCTGAATAGTTTATCCATATTTCATCTAATAATTTTAACTGTAGCAACTGATGATGAAAATAAGGTGATTCATTTAGTATGATATTAAAGCCAATTTTATACATTTTAAAAATTAGTTCACTTAAAGTATTAGCTAACACAATATTTTTAAGATTTAATTCCTGTTTGCTTACCAGTTTAGATAAGTTAAGCTGCTGATACATGCCGGGTAATTTATTCAGGTTTATAGAGTTATTAATACAACAAATAATTACCTGATGTAAATCATCACTAAATAATTTATCATTAAAATTAATATTATCTAAACTTCTGCAAATTACAATGGTAGCAGGTAATAATGACTGGCTATTATTAGAGCGGATATCTAATAATGTTGAATTTACAATATCAGGTAAAAAATTGCCATTCTCATAGTGTAAGGATTTAGTTCCAAGAATGATGGCATCAGACATTGCTCTTGCTGTCATTAATATAAATAAATCGCCTTTTTGCTCTTCTTTTGTTGCATGATAATTACACCTGGCAATACTAAACCCGCTATTAGTATCAGGATAGTATAATTTACCGTCAACTGATAGCGCAAAGCAACTAAATAAAAATGGTTTATTTTCAATACGTGGTATGGCAGGTATATAGCCCAGCACTTCAGCGATATATGTATCATTTAGCACTAAATGGTTGTAGGTATCTAATAGCGGGTTTTTAAGTAATAATTTAAAAGTCATATTTTCTCTTAATGTTATCTATTATAAGGCTAATTTAGATCAAATAGAATAAATTCACCTCTACCGGTTATACTAATAGCTAGTTCATCAGTAATTGCTATGCCATCACCACTGGCTACGGAATAGCCATTAATTTCTAAATTACCCTCTACTATCTGTATCCAGATGTTGCGCTTTGGCTTAATCGAATAATCTAATTTTGTATCTTCCAAAATAGCTGCATAGATTTTTACATCCTGGGCAATTGTAAAACTATTATTTTCTCCATCATTACTAGCAATTAAAACAAGCTTCTCCATATTATCAGATAGATAAAATTGTTTTTGCTGATAAAAAGGTTCAAGGCCTTTAGTATTAGGTATTATCCATATTTGCAGTAAATGTACTTCTGTATCTTTTGACGGATTAAATTCGCTGTGTGTTATACCAGTTCCGGCACGCATAAGTTGAATTTCGCCACGATGTATTATAGAAGTATTGTTCAGGCTATCTTTATGTTGTAGTTCACCCGATATAATATAAGTAAGTATTTCCATATCCATATGGTTATGAAAGGGAAATCCTGAATTAGGCTTGACATAATCTTCATTAATTACACGAAGGCTTCTAAAGTGCATATGTTTTGGGTCGTGATATTCTCCAAAAGAAAATGTATGGTGCGTATTTAGCCAATGTTGTTGAATATGACCACGTTCAGATGCGCGACGGATTTTAATCATATCAGGAGTCCTTATATATACAGGGTTATTAGCTTTAAAGTATATTTTCCAGTCCTAATACTAAATTATTTAAACTTAATACTTTATTAATACATAATGAAATTCCCTTTGAGAAACTGTTTCTATCAAAGTTTTCATGGTCAATCAAAATTCTTTCGCCAGGTGATGAAATATAAAGTTGCTGCTTGGCAACAAAACCGTTAGATCGGATCGAACAAATATCTTCTTCATTTACATCAAGAATTTCTGAAGTATAACGCGCTGTTCCAGAGGGCTTATCTTTTTTTGCGGCATGATGAAATTCAATTATTGAAAATTCATCATAGTACTGTTTTAAGTCTTTGGCAATTTTGCTAATTAAAGCTATCCCTAATGAAAAATTCGGGGCAATAATACCGCCTATTTTATTATCTGCACAGAGTACAGCCAAAGACCTGATATCTTCCTGTTTCAGACCGCTTGAGCCAATAATTGGGAATACCTTATTTTTTATGATAGTTTGTGCATTAGCAAAAACGCTCATATATGAGGTAAGCTCAATAGCTATATCTGGTGTTGCTGTTTTTAAGTTTGTATCCAAATCATCATTTTTAGTTATTTTGGCAACTAACTGGCAATCTGGCATCGATTCAATAACAGACGTGGCTAATCTTCCCATTTTGCCATTGGCGCCAATAACAGCTATTTTTATTTTAGACATATATTTATTTTCTCCATTAATTAATATGCTGTAATTATACTACTGGATTAAAATGGCAACAAAAGAATTTATAAATAACAAATAGAATAGTAACGCGTATTTTGCTAACACAGGTAATAATTAGAAGGCCAATAATAAAAATATAAGCAAATAAAATTATGGCTTAATTTGAGGCATGACTTTAGCATACAGGCTGGGATTATTGGAACCTAAAAGCTCATTTGCTACTAGCTGCAACAGTAAAGCAGCAGTTGTAACTTATACAACTATAATAGATCCATTATAGTTTCTGAATAGCTGGTGTATTTTATTTTGAATGGGCTATACTACTGAAATTCGGTATTGATTATTAATCATTAAGTAAGTTACAATACTTATATAATACTAGAGGGTAGGTAACATCTACTATAAATAGTTTATGCAATTATTAAAGTTATTATCAGCAATTGGTTCAATTATTTTTAATATTTGAAAATATTTGAAAAATTCATGTATTGCACAATTTTTAATATAGGATTATAAAATGAGAGCTCAAATTTGTATTATAAAGAATTATTTAGGCATTGTTAGC
>JAJFBO010000219.1 GCA_020697025.1 Burkholderiales bacterium | reverse complement strand
CATATTGCCTAGTGCATTACCAGATAACGTTGCTTATTTAGTTGATTTGGTACATGAATTAAGCAGCCAATAAATTTTTATTATAATTTAGCAAATACTTCATTATTAAAAAATTCGTTCTTGGAATATAAAATTAAATCATACTTGCTTATTTTACTTATCTGTGTAGTAGCACATATAAATGCAGCAGCTAATATAGGGACTACGGTTCTACTTTACGATAATAGCAATGCAACTGATGTATTAACGTCAAAGCTACATAATATTAAAGATCCTAAGCTTGAAGTAAGAAGTGTGGTTTTAGCTGAAATAGTAAAACAAATGGCTGGATTTCAGTCGCTATTAAATAGAACCCTTACCGAGTCTGGAGCGTATAGTGTATACGATGCTAGACCAATAGTAGAGAATTGGCAGAAGACTAATTTAACATTACTTGATACTATTTATAAAACAAAAAGCGTAATAGTTCAAAATAATGAAAATATAAATCAAAGTAAAGTTAGAAACCCGGATACTAGCAGGACTGTTGTTTCTATAGCCGAGTCCGCCACTTCAGTTCGCAAGTTTATTTTATTAGGTTTTATTGACAGTATTCGTGAAAAAGAAAATCGTACTCCTATACAAGGTACAAATAAAACCGCGTTAATATATAATTTAGATATAAGTTGTGAATACCGTCTGCAGACAGCTTCCTGTTAATTATGATATAAGTAATATAGTTAGCGATATGTATAATAGTTTAGCCGAAAATGTACTACACATTTTATTAGTACGTAGAGCCGAATATATAAAGAAGCGTGATAATGCAGCCAGAAGATCTTATGTTAAAGCACAGTAGACTAAATTATTTGCAAGCTTCTGTAGAGATGCTTGATGAAAAATGGCAGGAGTTTTTGTTAACAGATTGTTATAAAGAATTATTGTCTATCGATGCAAAATTAGTTGAAATTGCTAAGACAGATATTATTTACCCCCCAAAAAAGCTAATTTTTAATGCATTAAAATTAACCAATTTATATAATACCAAAGTCGTAATTATCGGTCAGGATCCATACCATGGTGAAAATCAGGCAATGGGGGTAGCCTTTGCCGTTAATACTGGAATAAAATTACCCCCATCACTTAGAAATATTTATAAAGAACTATCTTTAGAATATAATGTTACTATGAATGTGGATGGAACACATCTGATAAATTGGGCTAAGCAAGAAGTATTATTATTAAATGCGTCTCTGACAGTTATAAAAGATAAGGCTAATTCTTTAGCTAATATTGGTTGGCATAATATCACAGACGCTATAATTAAACACATAAGCAATAAAAATTCTGGAGTGGTTTTTATGCTTTGGGGAGCATATGCCCAGAAAAAAGCTGAGTTAATCGATAAGAGCAGGCATTTAATTCTTTTGGCTCCTCATCCATCACCATTATCTGTACATCGCGGATTTTTTGGCTGTAATCATTTCCATTTGGCTAATGAATATTTAGAAAGCTTAAATAAAACTTCAATTAAATGGACTTAAAAATAACTATAGAACCACTCTCTTACTTTGAGCCTCCCGCTACTAGGGTGTGAAGGCTGATAAACAAATTACAGTTGGTTAATTTACTTGACTAAAATTTCTTGGCGCATATTTTTGCATTACTATGCTTGTCGCCCTTATAAATAAAAGGGCAATATAACTCCCTAAAATAGGAAGTTATATATAAAATTATTTATTATGCGAGCAATTGTCTTAACACATACGGCAATATACCGCCTTGTCTGTAGTATTCAACTTCAATCGGCGTATCAATGCGGCATAAAACTTTGACTTGTTTTGTTTCACCACTAGGGTAAGTAATAACAAGAATTAGGTATTGCTGAGGACGAATTTCATTATTTACACCAAGAATATCATATGTTTCATTACCTGTTAATTTTAGGCTTTCTGCTGAATCATTATCAATGAATTGTAAAGGTAGAACGCCCATCCCAACTAGGTTTGAACGATGTATCCGCTCAAAGCTTTTAGCAATAACTGCTTTAACTCCAAGTAGTTGGGTGCCTTTTGCCGCCCAGTCGCGTGAACTGCCTGTACCGTATTCTTCACCAGCGAAGATAACTGTTGGTATATTATCTTTTATATAACTCATTGCGGCAGTATAAATATCAGTTTGTGCGCCATTATATAAAGTATAGCCGCCTTCAACTCGTGAGCCATCAGCCTTGACTGGGAGCATCAGGTTTTTAACCCGAACATTAGCAAAGGTTCCACGCATCATAACTTCATGATGCCCACGACGTGAACCATATGAATTAAAATCTTTAGCCTCAACGCCATGCTCCATTAAATATTTACCGGCAGGAGTGGTAGCTTTAAATGAACCAGCGGGAGAGATATGATCAGTAGTTAGTGAGTCCCCGACAATTAGTAAGGCTTTGGCATTTTTTATTTCATTAATATTACCATACTGCATGCTAAAATCTGTAAAAAATGGTGGTTCGGCGATATACGTAGATTCAGGCCAGGTATATACATTACCAGTTGTAGATTTAATATCATTCCATAAATCATTGCCAGTTACAAAATCACTATACAAGCGTCTGAACGTCTCCGGATCCTGGGCTAAATACATAAGGTTGCCAATTTCTTCAGAACTAGGCCAGATATCTTTTAAAAATACTTCTTTTCCATCAAAACCTGTGCCCAAAGGCTCAGTTGATAAATCAATATTAACCCTTCCGGCAATAGCAAATGCAACTACAAGCGGCGGAGAAGCCAAGAAATTTGCTTTTATGCTTGGATGGATACGTGCTTCAAAATTACGGTTACCTGATAATACAGCCGCACCGATAATATCATGCTGGGCGATAGCTTCATTAAATTCTGGTTTTAAGTCTCCTGCATTACCAATACAAGTTGTACAGCCATAACCAGCCAGGGCAAAACCTAGTTTATCCAGATATTCCTGCAATCCGGCTTTTACTAAATATTCTGTTACTACCCTTGAGCCTGGAGCAAGTGAGGTTTTAATTCGTGGGTGTACACTCAGGCCTTTTTCTACCGCTTTTTTTGCTAAAAGCCCTGCGGCTAAAAGTACACTTGGGTTTGAGGTATTAGTACATGATGTAATTGCAGCTATTAAAACATCACCATTACCTAAATCAATATTATTATAATTAGTTGGATAACGTTTAGTTAGTTCATCAGGATTTTTATTAAATCCATTACTTGAAGTCGGCGCCCCAAATAAATTGTTAAACGATTCTTTCATGTTATCTAATTCAATTCTATCTTGTGGACGTTTAGGCCCGGCGAGTGATGGTTTTATTGAAGCCAAGTCTAAAGATAATGAAATCGAATATTCAATTTGACCGGCTTTTGGCATACCAAATAATTCTTGAGTTTTAAAATATTGTTCAAAAATTTCAATATCTTCATCAGTTTTACCAGTTGCGCGCATATACTTAAGAGTTGCTTCATCAACAGGGAAAAATCCCATGGTTGCGCCATATTCAGGCGCCATATTCGCTATAGTTGCCCTATCCGTTACGGATAAACTTGCTGCGCCTTCACCATAAAACTCGACGAATTTACCGACAACTTTTTCTTTGCGTAACATTTCTGTAATATTTAATACTAAATCTGTAGCGGTAATTCCTTCATTAAGCTTATTTTTTAACTCAACCCCAACTACATCAGGAGTTAGAAAGTATACCGGTTGGCCTAGCATTGCAGCTTCAGCTTCAATCCCGCCTACACCCCAGCCAACAACACCTACACCATTAATCATAGTTGTATGTGAGTCGGTGCCAACTAATGTGTCTGGATAAAGTACATCATTATTTTTATGCACACCGCGAAAGAAATATTCAAGGTTTACCTGATGTACAATGCCAATTCCCGGAGG
>JAJFBO010000218.1 GCA_020697025.1 Burkholderiales bacterium | reverse complement strand
GTGTATCATACCGCTTATAGCTTGTAATAATATTTTACAAGGAAATACACAATGTCATATTTTTTATTTACATCAGAATCTGTTTCTGAAGGACATCCGGATAAGGTAGCTGATCAAATTTCAGACAGTATTTTAGATGCGGTTCTAAGCCAGGATAAATATTCACGGGTTGCTGCTGAAACTTTAGTAAATACTGGATTAGTTGTTCTTGCCGGTGAAATTTCTACTACTGCACATGTTAATTATGCAGAAGTGGTACGCAGTGTTATTCGTGATATAGGTTATAATCGGAATGAATATGGTTTTGCTGCTGATAGTTGTGCTATATTAGTTAATTATGATCAGCAATCACCAGACATCGCCAGAGGGGTTAATGAAGGTGAAGGATTAGATTTAGACCAGGGTGCAGGAGATCAGGGTTTAATGTTTGGTTATGCTTGCGATGAAACTCCTGCCTTAATGCCAACTCCTATTTTTTATGCACATCGTTTAATGGAGAGGCAGTCATATGTCAGAAAAAACGGTATGCTGCCATGGCTTAGGCCAGATGCAAAAGCCCAATTGACACTTCGTTATGACAGCAAGAATGGAAAGGTCACAGGAGTAGATACTGTTGTTCTATCTACCCAGCATAATCCGGAAATAACTTATGCTAATATTAAAGAAGCAGTGATTGAAGAGATTATAAAACATGTGCTGCCATGCGATTTATTAAAGGATTATACCAGGTATTTAATTAATCCAACTGGTAATTTTGTAATTGGCGGACCTATGGGCGATTGTGGACTAACCGGGCGTAAGATAATTGTTGATACTTATGGTGGTGCAGCCCCACATGGGGGAGGAGCGTTTTCCGGTAAAGATCCTTCAAAAGTAGATCGTTCTGCAGCTTATGCTGCCCGTTTCGTTGCCAAAAATGTTGTGGCAAGTGGATTAGCTAAACAATGCCAGGTACAAATTGCCTATGCTATTGGAATAGCAAAACCGGTAGGGATTAATGTATATACTTTTGGAACAGGTAAAATTGATGATCGTGAGATTGAGAAGCGTATTTTAGCTAATTTTGATTTGCGGCCAAAAGGCATAATTCAGGAGTTGGATTTATTACAGCCTATTTACCGTAAAACGTCAAATTATGGTCATTTTGGTAGGGATGGGTTTAGCTGGGAAGATACAAGATGCTCGGAAATACTGCTTGATTAGAACTTGGAAAGTAGGCGCTAAAGTTTAATATATTTTAAGAGTATTAGGGCATTTTTCACTACATAAAAAAATCTATATAAAATAATGACATAAAATAAAATATATGCTATAATGCAGTCTGGTTTAAGCATTTTTAATGATGCTTAATATTATAGCTGAGTGCTTTTTAGGAAAAATCTTTTATATGGATAATAAACTATTTGTAGCATCTTTAAGTTTTAAAATTAGAGATGCGGAGTTAACGGAAATTTTTAGTGAAGTTGGCAACGTTGTTTCGGCAAAAGTGATCTTAGATCGTGATGGCCGTAGCAAAGGTTTTGGTTTTGTTGAAATGGCAACTCCGGAAGAAGCTGATTTAGCTATTACTAAATTAAACGGAACTAACCACCACGGCCGTGATATTGTTGTTAATAAACAAGAACCACGTGCACCAAAAACGTTTAGTCCAAGAAATAGTTACTAAAGTTTTAAAAACCGGATTTTATAATCCGGTTTTTTTATTAGTAATATCAGCTTATTATAATAGCTTTTTTGCTATATTTTTGATAAAATAAATATACTTGAAGAATACTTCTTACATAATATTTTGGACTTGTTCTTTAATTTGTTCGATTAGTACTTTTAATTCAATTGCCTGGATAGTAGTATCAAGTGCAGCGGATTTGGCACCAAATGTGTTTGCCTCCCGGTGCATTTCCTGAGTCAGAAAGTCAAGTTTTTTACCTACAGCTCCGCCTTTAATTAATAAATCCCTAAATAATTTTATATGTGATTCTAAGCGTAATAATTCTTCATCAACATCAATTTTTTGACAAAAATAAGCAAATTCCTGTATGAAGCGTTGTTCGTTATTTATTACATCCGCTAGGGCATCAGTTAATTTTTGCTTTAACTTATCTCGATAATTTTGGCGAATATTTGGCATAAGTGCTAGGGCGCCAGCAATGATTTTTTCAATTTGGTTAATTTTATCTGTTAAAATAGCAGATAATTTTTGCCCCTCAGTTAATTGGGATGTACGGAGCTCAGAAGCCAGGGCGCTGATCTCATAAAGAAAATCTTGTTTAATTGCTTCAATATCCAACGTCTTAAAGTTTAAAATTCCAGGCAGGGTAATTATTTGACTGATATTTTCAAATTTTGCCTGGGGCAAAAACTCACTAATTTGATTGAAAAGGGTAATATAATGTTTCAAATTCTGGGTATTTAGCTCTGTTTTGTTAGTGTCATGCTTATGGTAATGAATGCGTAAATCAATTTTACCACGGCTTATAATAGCTGTAATTTTATCCCGGATGTCATGCTCTAAAACTTTTAATTCTTCAGGACAAATAATTGTCAAATCAAGAAAACGCTGGTTTACAGAGCGAACATCAATTTGTAAGGTTGCCAAACCCAACTGGAAAACTTTATTGGCATAACCAGTCATACTATAAATCATGTAATTCTACTTTCTGAAATAAACAAAACCGGTAATTAACTTACCGGCTTTTTAGGTTGCTCTTTTACTTTGCTAATAAAGAATGAGTAGTTTATTGGATAAACTGGTTAATCCTATTAACAAAGCCAACAGGATCATCTAATTGTAATCCTTCCGCTAGAGTTGCCTGCTCAAAAATTACTAAAGCAAGATCATTTGTAGATTTGTCATCAGTACTGCTTTCAAGTTTTTTGATCAAGGCATGAAGCGGGTTAATTTCCAAAGTTGGTTTTGATTCTGGCACCGCTTGTCCTGCCTGTTTTAGCATTCGTTCCAGATGAATACTCATAGACATGTCATCTACTACCAGGCAGCTTGGAGAGTTTACTAGACGATGAGTAATTTTTACATCTTTTACTTTGTCGCCCAAAGCCGCTTTAATTTTTTCAATTACAGGTTTAGCCTGTTCTTCTTGCTGCTTTTGTTCTTCTTCATTAGGCTTTTCTTCTAATTTGCCCAAATCAAGTTTACCTTTAGCCACAGAAATAAGTGGTTTCTTTTCATATTCAAACAAGTTTCCAACTAACCATTCATCAATACGATCT
>JAJFBO010000217.1 GCA_020697025.1 Burkholderiales bacterium | reverse complement strand
TCACTATTAGCAGCTAATTGAATTTCATTTGCTGTTACCATTGCCTGGCCTATATTTGCATAATAAATATTTTGATTTGTTTCAGGTAATAATATATTATTATTTGCCGCTAATGAATAATTAGTGTTTTTATATGCTGCATTTAATCTGGTAAATGTTTGATTATCAACCCCTGACAACTTGGTAATATCAGAAACCGTAGTATTTGGTGGTGGAGATATAATAGCAAAATATGGTTTGTTTGGTGCGTCATCTAACGTAACACCAAATTTACCAGGATTTTCAATAATTGACGCAAGCGCAATGATTTTTGGTACATAATCTGCAGTTATCTGGCGTAACTTTAAATCGGAATACTCTACCTTGCCTAGAGGCATTTTGGAGTCCAGAATCGCCCTATACATACTGCCTTCACCCCAATTATATGCCCCAATTGCCACATCCCATTGATGAAACATAAGATGTAGATAATTTAGGTAATTAAGTGCAGCCCTGGTAGACTTAATAACATCTCGCCTTTCATCTATACTGCTATTTTGCTCCATAAGAAACTGACGTCCTGTACCTGGCACAAATTGCCACAAACCGGCATATGCATCAAGTGGATTTTTAGCTAATATATCATATGAACTTTCTACCCCGGGAATTAGCGCAAACTCTGTAGGTAATCCACTACGCTCAATCTCATTTAATAAAAAATAAAGGTAAGGCATAGCATTATTCATTAATTTTGTGAAAGATTTAGGATTTTTGGTATAGAAGCGCTCAAAATATTTTACCCGGTCAGTTTGTCTATGATCTAATTTAAATCCAGCACGCATTCGTGACCAAAGATCATTAAATTGTTGTGAATTTGAGTTATTTAATATCATCAAATCTGTAGATATTTCATCGCTCATGCCAATTAGTGGCGTAATACATATCCCCATCAAAAGAAGTAACTTTTTCATCATCGAACATCCACGAATAAATCTGCTATAATATGCACTTGAGTTATTGTAACTTATTTAAGAAAAAAAAACAAGGGGCGTTAGACTAAGTGAAAGAAATTCTGGTACTTTATTATAGTAAAAATGGCAGCACTAAAAAACTAGCAAATTATATAGCCCGGGGCATAAACAGTATAGAAGGCGCCAGCGCGAGAATCAGAACCGTGCCCGAAGTGTCAACCAGCCCTAAGACATTTGCTGCTACATGTGAAGCCTCAGATTTATATGTTACACACGATGATTTAATAGAGTGTATTGGACTGGCGCTTGGTTCTCCTGTGCGCTTTGGTAATATGGCAAGCAGCCTAAAATACTTTTTAGATAATACAACTCATGAATGGCTGTCCGGCACCTTGACTGGGAAAGCTGCATGTGTATTTACTTCTTCCGGCTCCTTACATGGCGGTCAGGAAGCTTGTTTATGGACAATGCTAGTACCATTACTTCATCATGGTATGATTATAGTTGGGCTGCCCTATACTGATTCTGCTTTAATGAATACTAAAACTGGCGGGACGCCATATGGCGTTAGCCACCATTCCGGGATTAATGATGATATGATAATTAGTACAGATGAAAAAAATCTAGCTATTTTGCAAGGTAAACTGCTTGCAATAACTTCCTTAAAGTTAGCTAAATAAATTATTAAATTTATTGGATAAAAATTATGATAAAAATTATGGTATGCGCAAAACGTGTAGTAGATGCCAATATCAAGGTTCGGATTAAACCAGATGGGTCAGATGTAGATATTGAACATAGCAAAATGTCGCTAAACCCATTTGATGAAAACGCTATTGAAGAAGCAGTCAGATTAAAAGAAGCTAGCCTGGCTAATGAAATATTTGCAGTAACAATTGGCAGTGAAAAATGCTCGGATACACTGCGTACAGCTCTAGCACGTGGTTGTGACCGGGCAATCCTGATTGCAACGGATATAAAAATGGAACCAATTCATATTGCAAAAACTTTAAAACAAATTGTATTAAAAGAAAAACCGGATTTAATTTTAATTGGCAAGCAAGCAATTGATGATGACGCTAACCAGGTGGGACAGATGCTAGCAGCTATGTTAAATTACCCGCAAGCTACATTTACGTCTAAATTAGAATTAAACGGTAAACAGGTAATTGCCTGTAGAGAATTAGATAATGGAACTGAGAATTTAGAAATTACCCTCCCTGCTGTTATTACTGCGGATTTATATTTGAATGAACCACGCTTTGTCAAGCTGCCCCAATTAATGCTGGCCAAGAAAAAAGTAATTGAAAATATCGCACTTACAGATTTGGGGATAACAGTAAAACCTTCAACCAGGCTAATAAAGGCTATGGATGGAGAGACTAAAAAAACTTGTAAAATGTTAAATGACAGTAAACAAATTCTCCAAATATTAAATGAAGCAATATAATCATGAAAAACTTAATTATTACAACCCCTGTAAATGGCAAAATTAATCCAAACCTCATACCCTTAATTGATGCAGCTAATAAAATATCAGATTATTGTGATGTCCTGATTTTAGGCCATAATTTAACTATAGCTGCTAATGAAGCTGCTAATCTTGGAATTAATAATGTCCTTATACTTGATTCCCCTATATTAAACAAACCTCTTGCTGAAAATATTGCAATTCAATTAGCAGAAATTGCAGGAGGATATACCCATATTTTATGTGCTGCGGATAGTTTTGGTAAAAACCTAATGCCCAGAATTGCCGGTGTATTAGAAATTGGACAAATCAGTGAAATTGTAAAAGTAGTTTCACCTAATGTTTTTAAGAAATTCATCTATGCCGGCAACGTATTAATTGAAGTAGAGAGCCTTGAAGATATTAAATTATTAACTGTCAGGACTTCTAATTTTAATAGCAAAACCCAGCCCAACGCACATGTTGCAAAAATTACTGCAATTAATTATAGTAATCCTATTCATGCAAATATAAAATGGCAAAGTGAAAATATTATCGATAAATCGGTTGACTTAAGTATGGCCAAGATAGTAGTTAGTGGTGGTCGTTCGCTTGGTTCTAAAGAAGATTTTGATAAGCATATTCGTAGTTTGGCAAATAAACTCAATGCAGCAGTTGGTGCAACAAGGGCTGCAGTAGAAGCAGGCTTTGCACCAAATGACTGTCAGGTTGGCCAAACTGGTAAAGTGGTAGCACCACAAATTTATCTAGCCATTGGGGTTTCTGGTGCGGTACAACATATTGCCGGCATGAAAGATTCAAAAATAGTTATT
>JAJFBO010000216.1 GCA_020697025.1 Burkholderiales bacterium | reverse complement strand
TTTCGTGATGAAATTATGGGTTATCTAAAAAAAGGTATCAATAAACGCGCTATTTCAAAGTTGATTGAATGTTCACCATCAACGCTTTATCAATGGTTAGAGCGTAGGCATATTCGAATAAAATAATAGAATCATGATTTTTATGGAAATATAAAATGGAAAAGCATCAACTAAAGAGCTACTTACTTAGCCCACTTCTTACTTTATTTTTTTTTACGAGTCTAGCTCAAGCTAATCAGATAGATGAATATAAAAGTATTAATGAAATTCATAATGCAATAATCACTCACCAAAGCACATGCCATGAGATTATAAAATCTTACTTGGCTAGAGTTTACAAATACAACTTAAGTCTTGCAAATAATAAACCGCCACTTAATGCTATCAGTCAAATAAATGTGGATCTACTTAATCAAGCAAATAATTTGGATAAATCTTATACCAAAAATAATAAACTATCCGGTAGCTTATTTTGTGTTCCAGTAGTGGTTAAAGATAATATAGATGTACTGGGAATGGAAACTGCATCTGGTTCTTATGCTCTATTAGGCTCACGACCGCTTAATGATGCGGTTTTGGTTGATCAGCTAAAAAAAGAAGGCGCGATTATTATAGCTAAAGCTGGGATGGATGAATTAGCTATGGGAGCTTCAGGTATTAGTAGTTTGGATGGAAGAATTGGGAATGCTTATGATGTTACTATGAATCCTGGAGGGTCGAGCGGTGGAACAGCGGCGGCTATAGCAGCAAATTTTGCAATTATTGGCATTGGTACTGATAATAGTGGGTCAGTTAGGCTGCCTGCTGCATTTAACGGTTTGTATGGACTACGTCCAACACAAGGACTAATTAGTAAAAACGGGGTATTTCCAATGGGAAATATTGATGGTACACCAGGACCAATGACGAAGACTGTAACTGATTTAGCTATTAGCCTAAATGCTATTACTAAAAATGGCATAGATTATACCAAATATTTAAATTCCGGTGCTCTAAGTGGAAAAGTAATTGCAGTGTTAAATACTGCGGGTAATTACGATGTATGGAAACATATGCCACAAAATATTAAAAACATTTATACTGAGGCAACCCAAAATCTGATTAAATCTGGAGCCAAAATTAAGTACCTGAGTTTACCCAAATTTGATAATAACCGCAGCCCCCATATGGCAGGAACTGCTGAAGATGTTAATGATTATCTGCAACATAATTTAACTACCAGAAGTAGTATGCAAGATATGTGTAGATCAGATAATATGCGAGTAATTGGTAGCAAATTAGAGTGTTTAAAAGATGTAAACTCCATACCTAAAAAAGGCAGTGCAAAGTATAAAGAAGCATTGGCTATAATTAGTTATAATCTTCAGTATGTAACCAAAATCATGAAAAAAGATCATATTGACGGAATTTTATTGCCTATTAGTAAGAGTGGAAGCAGTACTTATGCTCTGACGCAGGTAAACACATGGCAGGCACCAGTATCATCAAATACAGGGCTTCCATCTATAGTTATTCAAATTGGGCATAATAAAGATAATATGCCAATTGCTATGGAAATAGTTGGTAATAAGTTAGCCGAAGGTAAGTTATTGAGTATGGCATATGATTATGAGCAACATTATACAGCATATGTGCCACCAACTTTGACTTCAAGCAGTGAGTTTGATGATTGGCCAATAGCCAAGTTAAATAATTTATTTAGACAAATTGGGAAAGATACTTATCAGTTGGTTATTAAACCAAAAAATAAAAATGAAGTAACCCCACAGCAGTCTTATACTGCTACAGTACAAGCAATTAAAGATGTGAAATAAAATTGGATAAATATATTTATATTGCTAAAAATTGTATGATAATGGATATCTCTATGAATCTATAATCACTGAACCATATTAGGACTAGTTGAACAAATTAAGCGCGAGTTTATTTCATCTCATACTAAAGAAGCGTTACGAAAATGAAATGGTATCTAATTCAGAATTAACACTTTTGGGGGTACTTCCACAGGACCCGTAGTACAACATCTGGTGATAGTATTGAAATGCAGTTAATACATGATAAAAAATAAGTCTATTAGCTAATTAGCGCCTTTTAATATTTTTGAAAAGCTATTATCGTAGCTTTTCAAGAAACCAATATATTTAATAGAAACCTGATTTATTCAAACCCAAAATTATAACAAAATTATCAGATATTGATACTGCTCTTACTATAGTTTTAATTATGTCAGGGTTGAAAAATCCCCGAAACTGTAAATATTTGCTAGAATGATGTCTGAAGATATTCCCAATAAAGGTTACCCCATGCATCAAATAGAAATAGTAAATTTAGAAGATTTAGTCAGGGCTAAACATATGTGCTGTAAGTTCATCCATAAAGATTATGGCATGTTAAAACTGTTCAATCCCAATGTGCCGATAATTTATTTAAGAAAATTTCTATTACCAATTATTATTTTTGGATTTTTTATAAAGTTTAGTTTTGCAGATGCTGTTATCAGTCCACAGATAAATGATACTCCAGCATTTACGGCTTTAATTATTAAAAATAATAAAGTTGTTTTTAAGAGCGCCCAGGGCTGTGCTATATTTAAAAAAAATAAATGTGCAATTAATATTTCTTTAAATACACCCTTTCCAATTTGTTCACTTACCAATCAATTTACAGCTGCAGCTATCTTAATGCTAGAAGAAGAAGGAAAATTATCCACAAATGATAATATAGTTAAATATCTACCTAATTTACCATTGCAATTTAAAGGTATACAAATTAAGCATTTAATTTTTCATATTTCAGGGATTCCTGATTATCTTGCCGATCCAAACATAGATTCAGAACAAATGTTTAGTCAAGGGCAAAGATTAACTAAGAATAATATTATTAGCTATATTGTGGCTTCCAAATTAAAACCCTATAGCAAGTCCTATACATATTCTAATTCTGACTATGCATTATTAGCAGCAATTATTGAAAAAGTATCCGGGGAAACATACGCAGCATTTATCAGGCAAAGAATTTTTAGCAAGTTTCAGATGAAAGATTCTTTTGTTATGTCTGAATTAAGAAATAATACTATATATGCACAACCATATGGAGCATGGCCGTCTTATAAGCCGGCTCATTGGATAAAAGTCTTAGAATTTACTGGTGAAGGCGGCATTTTTATGTCAATTAATGATTTTCAAAAATGGATTTATGCGTTTACAAATAATCTGATATTTACAAAACCCCAGACT
>JAJFBO010000215.1 GCA_020697025.1 Burkholderiales bacterium | reverse complement strand
GGGTATTTAAGCCATCATATCACTAATACTCACTTCTCTACGTCCCCTCAGAACTTAATTCTATAAGCAATTCTCATGCTTATAAGGGTATAGTAACATACAAAATGGGAGGATGTCAATAGATAATTGCAATATTTTTATCTTTTTTTATAATTATTTTAAAATTTTAAGGTTTTGTGCGGAATTTAGAAGAATATAATACGATTACTTAAGAATGGAATCAATACAAATTTATTAATTTTTTAATTTTAAGCTTGACTTGTTAATGTAAATATTATATTTGTAACTTAACAATTACTTAATAAAGTTTTAATTGCTACCAAACTAACCATTAAAATAGGTATTAATATGACAAATTATAATAATATAAATGAATGCTATTTAGGCGAAATCAAAACATTACAAAAGATTTCAAACGAAATGCATTCATTTAATATCCATTCTTCTAAGGTAGTTAAGGATAATTTAGCAAAAAATATACTTGCTAATATCAATAGCGATGAATATTGCGATGCGATATTTCCTAACGCAGAGCCATCTGAGCAAGTATTAAACCATATTTATCCTATAGTACTAGATTTTTTTATAAATGCAGATACGTTAGATGAACTTTTATCTTATTCAGATCCTTCTAACAAAGAACTGAAAAGTGCTCTAAGTACCGTAGACGCTATTGGAACAGCTAGCGCTATAGAAAGCTATGTTGAAGGTCTTTTAGGATTATAATTTAATCTTTCAATAATGGATTATTTTTAATAATCCATTATTGACTTAATTACTGATGTAAAAAAGATTATTTGTATTTAGCCAGCAACAAAATTACCGCTCTCTCAACAGCTGCTAATCTTATTTCGTCACGCGAGCCTTGGAATATATTTTTCTCAACGATAATTTTATTATTACGAACACCTAACCCTATATAAACAAGTCCAACCGGCTTTTCTTCCGACCCGCCTCCAGGACCCGCAATACCTGTAACTGATATAGATATATCCACATGAGTATTGTTTAATACACCCTCTGCCATTGCTGCAGCAACTTCTTCGCTGACCGCACCCTTAGCGCCAATCAAAGCAGAAGGAACTTTTAGAATATCAATTTTAGCTTGATTCGAATAAGTTACAAAACCACGGTCAAAGATTTCTGATGAACCAGGAATACTGGTTATAAGGCTTGCAATTAAACCACCTGTACATGATTCAGCCGTTGCAAGAATTAAACCTTTACTTTTAAGACAAGCTAATACTTCATCAGCGAGATTAATTAATTTATCTGAAAACATTATTTAATCAAAAACTTATTTACTAAATCAATTGTTAAAAAGAACAATGCGTAATATGAAATAATTGCCATAACTGCTGCCGCTATATCGTCTAACATTATACCAAAACCACCTTTTATATTAGTATCGCACCAACTAATAGGCCATGGTTTAATAATATCGAAAATTCTAAATAGAATTAATGGAAATATAATTACAAGCGCAACATAAATATTTAAAGCTGTACCAGTAAGATTAGAAATGGTCGCAAGACTCGGAATAGTAGTTGTAACAATTACGAGCAGCTGGCCAACTACTTCATCGATCACTACCTCTTTTGGATCTTCTCTGCCTGTATATTTAGTATATAAATGAGAAGTATACGTGCCAATTAGGAATAAAAGTAATAATATTACACCAATAACAATAAAGAATAATAAAGGTTCTTGCGTGATTCGATAAACAACACTGCCCTGAAGCTTAGCCAGTTCTATAACTCCTTTCATTAAAACTATACAAAAAGGATAAGCAGCGATTGAGCCCCATGTACCTGGTGCGAATGGTATTTTGCCAACGCCAAAAAAAGTTGAAATAAGATTTACCGGATGCCAAAATTTTAAGTCTTTTTCTATGTTTTCCATTCTTTATCCTTTAGGTTCTGTTAACCATAAATTAACTGAGTCCAATTTATCCTATACTATCAGATAATAAACCTTTTAAGAAGGTACTATTTATGTTTCAAGCAATAATTACAACTATTCTATCTACAACGATAACTAGTCTTCTTTTAAACCCTGTTACAGCTGGAATAACTATTGTAGCTGCTATTGCAACTGGTAAAAAATTATACGACTACTTAAAGCCAAAAATAATTGATGGTATAGATTCAGTAGATCATTGGCTTTCCAGACAACGTGAGCTTTTTTTAGATACGGTTTACGGTCCAGAATATAAAGGACGTGGCGAACGTATATTTGATGCGATTTGGGATAAAGATATAGATCAAATCGAATATTTATTTAGAAAAGGACTAAATGTAAATTACGAAGGGAAAATAAATAGAGTCACTCCTCTTGCCTATGCAATGCAGATAAAAAATAAAGAAATTTTTGAACTAGTATTAAATCACAAACCTAATTTAGATTGGAAAAATAACCCTCTGAGTGAAACTTTACTTTATAAATATATTACTAAAAAAGAATATTCAGAATTCGTAGAAACACTGCTCGAGAATGACGCCAATCCTAATACTACTGCACAATTTAATAGAACTCCTATGCATAAAATAGCTTCCAAACTATGTAATGAAAATATTGATAAGGAACATTTATTAAAGACAGCAGAGTTATTATTAAAAGAAGAATACAAAACTGATATTGATGCTCAAGATAAATATGGTAATACCCCGCTACATCTAATTGCTGAAGCTGGGAATGAAGAAATATTTGATTGGTTTGTAGAAAAAGGCGCTAATAAACATGCTGTTAATAATCAGCGACAAACTCCTCAATCAATTTTAGAGTCTGCTCAAAGTAAAAAATTAAATTCAAAAAAAATTGCCGAAAAACATAAGGAAAAATTAGGGTGGGAGATATAAAGGGGGTATTGAAAATTAAAATTTTTTTGAGGAAGTTTTAGGAGAAATGAGGTTGAGAACCGCAGAATACCTAAATGTATTTGAGGATCGCAGACAAATTTCGACGACAAAATTACCAAAATAATTTAATTTACAATACCCCCATAAAAATACCCTATGGTGAGGTGATGGCCATAGGGTATTTGGGAGTGTAAAATTAAACGTTAGGTTAGAAATCCATTCCACCCATGCCACCCATACCACCCATGCCACCATGAGCGCCAGCGCCGCCGTTTTCTTCTTTCTTCTCAACAATTATTGCTTCGGTTGTAATTAGAAGTGAAGCAATAGATGCTGCGTCTTGAAGAGCTGTACGAACAACTTTAGTTGGGTCAATAATA
>JAJFBO010000214.1 GCA_020697025.1 Burkholderiales bacterium | reverse complement strand
GTGCGGCAGTCGTTACGTCTTTCAACTCGTCGGAACTTGCCCGACAAGAGATTTTGCTACCTTAGGACCGTCAGAGTTACAGCCGCCGCTAGCGAGTGGGTATATTCAGTGCGTAAACACCTCCTTTTAGCATACTCGCGCTGGGCAGACGTCAAACCTCATAAATCATTTTACAATTTTTCGAAGTTTTGTGTTTTTAATAAACAGTCGCTACCGCTCGATTTTGTGCCACATTATAAATTACAAATAATTCATAATGTAAAACTTGTCCCGAAGTTACACTTTCCATTTGCAGAGTTCCTTCAACTACGTTATTCCATAAACCTTAGTATTCTCTACTTATCCACCAGTGTCGGTTTGCAGTACGGTTAATATATGTTTTTTTAATAAGTTTATATGTTTATAACTTTTAGGAGTTTCCATTAGTTTCTAAACCTTATTAATTAAAAATTGTTTTTCTAGGAAATTTATTTTCGTTGCAATTTTTATTACATAACCCATCAAGTCTAACTTTCGTTTACCTCTTAGGGACCGTTTTTAACATTGCAGTACTACTTTACAACGCAATCCTTGGATTTTCGGCCGAAATTGTTCTCTAATTTCTTTAACGTTACTCATGTCCGCATATTCATTTTTGATCTTTTCAATTAATCTTTCGATTAATCTTTTCTAATATACAAAACGTTCTACTACCATATAAATTTTTATTATTATTACTAATTTAACGGTCGCTTTGTTTTAAATAAGTCAAATACTTTATAATATAGATATTATTTATAGAAATATATGCAATTAGGAAATGTTGTTTGATATTTGCTATATATATTATGATAAAGTTAATATAAAAATTTATATTTAAAAATTCGGTTAAAAAACTTTATTCCCACTTAATCTTCGATATAGACAAACTAACCTCACTGATCTTTTACGATTTCTCTTAGAGATAGCAGCTTCTATGCTCACTCATGATATTGTATAGGTTCATCCGCTTCTTGTTAACTAAGTTTTTTATTAAGGACCTTATTTATTAATCTGAGCTGTTGCTCTCTTGACTATGAACCTTAGCGCCCACAGTCTGATTACTTCATAAATATTAATTTTAAAACTAATATTAATTTATTTATTTGAAGTTTGGTTAAATTACCCACGCAATTTAGCCTTTAACTCTACCTAATAAATAATTCAAAGCAATATACTAACATATATTTCGTAGAAAACCAGCTATAACGCAACTTGATTAGCCTTTCACTCCTAACGACAAATCATCCCAGACTTTTGCAACAGGCATGAGTTGGATCCTCCAGATTTGACTCTTTCGATCTGTTCATCGTTAGATCGTTGCGCTTCGGGTTATTTTACTAAAAATTTATATTTAATTTACTTTAGAGTTCTTTTTCTAAATTACCCACACTTTTAATAAAAACTTGCTGACCCATTATACAAAAGGTACGATGTTTATTATTTATAAATCAACTGCTCAAAATAAATAATTTCAACTTCTTTTCAGAATACTAATTAAGACGGTTTTTCATCTTTCCCTCGCGGTACTAATTCACTATTGTGTAATTTGCAATATTTAGAGTAGATGATAGAACACCTATATTAATACAACTTAAGAATAATTATATTACTATAATATTTTATAAAAAGATTACACACTACAAGGATTATCACCCCCTCCGATACATGATTCAACATGATTGCATGCTTTTTATAAATTAGCCCAATTACATAGTCGCTCACCACTACTGACATAATCTCGATTGTTTTTTTATCCTTTTGCTACTAAGATGTTTCACTTCGCAAAGTTTTCTTTTTTCGCTTTTACTTTTTCGAAATATCTTAGTCAAGAATGTTTGTTTTCGGTAAAGATATTTTAAATCAAAATTATCGAACATCAAATTAACAAGATATCCTTTATTTATTTTTCTTGATTACTACATATTAAATACATCTTTATATGCCCCGAGAAGGAATCGAACCTTCGTCGCTGGATTTTAAGTCCAAAGTTCTAACCGCTGAACTATCGGGGCTATATACATATTTTACATAATTTTGAGAATGATGGGGTTTGAACCCATGACCTTTAGCTTGACAAACTACTGCTCTAACCAACTGAGCTACATCCCCCCCGCGTATAAATAATCGAAGGTGGTGAGATTTGAACTCACACCCCCAGTTTTCAAGACTAGTATTCTAAGCCATTAAACTACACCTTCTTAATTTATTTTTACATCAATAAAGTAAATATCATAACTATATTAGAATAAAAGTTTGCTATATAGTATTAATATTTTAAATTATATTCATTAAATTAAAATTACCTAATTTATATTTAATTGATGGATTATTTTAAATAATTTTGCATCTAAACATATTATATTTTAATAATTCTTTTTTTACTAAATTCTATTTTTTGTAAATGTTTTTCAGTAAAATTTTCTAAATAACTAAACCACCAGCGAACCCCAATACTACCAAAAATACTATTAACATTTATTGCTGCGTATTCTATAGGCATTACTAATTCAAAATTATATAAACGTCCTGTAAAAAATTGTACAGTTTTAGTACGTCCGTGTTGTCCAATTGCACCTTTAAAATCTATTTTTATTCCGAAGATATTTCGTTGGATTTCTGAATAAGATAATAACAAATTGTAAAATAAATTCATTATATACTTTTGTCTATATGGGTTGGATTCTAAATCATTTTTTAATTTAATTAAAATTAATGGTGTAAAGTTTTTGTAGGTTAATGCATAATGTAATAATAATAATTGTTTATTTATTTGAAATAAATTTCCACCTATTTTACGATACCATTCCTTAATATTATAAAAAGTATTTTTTGATATTAAATTATAATTTTTTAAAAACAATAAATCTAAATTTATGACTAAATTATATACAATACGTTTAAATAGAGTAGTAAAAATTTGTTCAATTACATATTCATTCCATTTTCTGTGAAGTATATACATAAAAGTTTTAGCAAAAAAAAATTTATATCGTGTATATTTTTTAACATTTTTTATTAATTTAAATCTTTTAATAGTTTGTATTAAATTTATATTTTTTAATTTTTTTTTCTGAGTCAATATTTTTTTTTTTAATAAAGGCATAATATCTTTTTCTAGAAAACTATCGGAATCAATAAATTTTGTTTCCTCATTATCATCTGATTTATCTATAATATCTGAAAAAGTAAATTTTTCATTTCTGTCTATATTTTGTAATTGAAAA
>JAJFBO010000213.1 GCA_020697025.1 Burkholderiales bacterium | reverse complement strand
AGTTGGCGAAATGCATAATTCACCTATTGCAACAAAAGCATATGCCAGCAAAATATACACTGGATTCATCGGTTCTCCTTGTGACATTGAATACCACAAACCAGCTGAAATTAATATAAAACAAAAGCTGTTTAATAAAAAACTTGAACTAAACTTGGCAGGGATTGAAATCTCTTTACCTCTATTTGAAAAATAAAGCCAAACATAATTAATCAATGGACCAAATAAAATAACACATAGTGATTCAACGGCGGGTACTGAACTAGCTGGAATATTGTATGGTAATTTGCAAACTCGCTCAATGCATAAACTAATAGAAAAAAATTGTTGATAAAAAATTGCCCAATAAAAAACAGCCATTATTATTAATAAAGAAAATGCAATCAATTTTTTACGCTCTACCCCATGATGGGTAATTATAGCAAATAAAATAAAACCTAAACAAAGAATTGCCATAACTATGAAATATAAAATTGCTAAAAACTCTGAATGAAGTACAACACAAGATATAACCAGCATAACTATAATTGAAATTGACGCGTATGTATAATCTATAAATTGCAAATAGGTTTTACGCTTATCAGTAATATTAAACTTGATCTTGCCATGCAAATATATAGCAATACCTAAAGCAATACCAACTGCAGCTGAGATAAATGTTGCCCTCCAACCCATATAAGATGAAATGTAGCCGCCAAGTAGCCCCCCACCTAAAGCCCCAACATATATTCCTACATAATATAAGACATAACCTGCATCTTTACGTTTATCATCTGGCGTATAAAGAGTACTTAATAAGCTTGAAATATTTGGCTTAACCATTCCTGTACCGGATGATATCAGACCCAGACTTATAGTTAGGCCAATAGGATTTTGGATTAAGCCTAAAATCATGTAACCAATAAATAAAAGGATACCCCCAATAAGAATAGCTATATTAGAACCAATAAATTTATCAGCGATTATCCCGCCAAAAAATGAATTAATATAAGCTAATGCTGTAAATGAACCAGCTATAGTATAACTAATAGAATCATTTAAATGAAGTTTATGTAAAATATAAAATACTAAGACCGTCTGAATAACATAGAAGCCGTATCGCTCCCACATCTCAGTTAGAAAAAATATTGAAAAACCCTGTGGTTGCTTGTAACTTACTACGTTCATTTATATTGCCCAACTTTTTAGATAATAATTAACCATAAATTCTTAATTTATCTAGTATCAGGCGTCGCACTATTGCAACATCTTGCGTACCATCAATTTTAGCATATTTAACGTTTATTTCTTTTGAGTAGTAATCAATCAATGGCGCTGTCTGACTTGCATAGACATCAAGGCGTTTACGGATAGTTTCCTCTTTATCGTCATTCCGCTGAATTAATGGCTCACCTGTTAAATCATCTTTATTTTCAACTTTAGGTGGATTATATATAATATGATAAGTTCTTCCTGACTCCACATGTACCCGCCTACCGGATAATCTAGTTACAATTTCGGCAAACGGAACATCGATTTCAATAACATAGTCAATTTTGATGCCAGCTTGCTTTAAATTTTCCAAGTTCAGTACCACGGGCAATTGCATTTCTTAGCATATCTCCTGTAGAAATCTGTGGAATATTCAACTCTTTAGTAATATAAGAAGCCTGTGTTCCCTTCCCCGCACCTGGTGCCCCTAAAAGAATTATACCTATCAATTTATCTGTTCCTTATAAGATTAAGCTACCGCACTCATCTGAATGCAAAAATCATTATATTAAATATCACGTCCATCACCAAATTTTGTATTTGGGTTATCTGTATTATCTACTTCATATCCCGCTGCTAAAGCCTGATAAAGGGTCACAATTGTTTGCAGTTGATTTGTTTTTGAGCTGGCTAAAGTAAGAGCTGCCTGCTCCATTTTAATCTTATACTGCAAAACTGGCATTAAGCTATCCAAACCTTGCTTATAACGGCCATCTTCCAGATCATATGCAGTAACAGTAGATTTATATGCTTCAATTTGAGCCTTATAACTTTTAGTAAGCTTATCATGACCTGATAAGCCGTTGTCTACCTGGGAAAAAGCTGTCCTGACAGTATTGATATAGTTCCAGTATGCCTGGTAATAAATCCCTTTGGCACTTTTTATCTGACCAAAAATTGACAAGTTTAACATAGGCATTAATGCCGCAGCTTGTACCTGCCAGAAATCACTACCCGCATTAAACAAAGTGTCAAGTCCATTTGAAGCAAGACCTGTATTACCGGTTAAACTTATTGTAGGAAAAAATTGAGATGTTGCTACGCCAATATTGGCATTAGCCTGAATAAGCCCACTTTCCATCTGCCGGATATCTGGACGAGCCCGCAATACAGCAGAAGGTAAATTTACCGGGATTATGCCATCAGTGGGAATTTTTTGGAAATCTAGCCCACGGGCTAAATCACCCGGATTTTTATTAGCCAGTACCCTGATTGCATTACGTGTTGCAACGATATTGTTTTGTGTAACTGGCACCTGAGATTTAGCACTATCATACTGCTGCTGATAAGTTTGCAAGGTGAGAAGAGAAATATAACCTTCTTTATATTGCGCAAGACCTAATTCATACTGTTTTGCTGTATCTTCGACTAATTTTTTTTGTAATGTAAGTATATAATCATAGCCACGTAAAGACAAATAACTTCCAGTAATTTGCCCGATAATAGTCATACGCATCGCATCTTTTTGGTATTTTGCCATACCAACGCCAGCTTTTGCAGCCTCTACCTGGCGCAACTGCTGCATAATATTAAGGCTATAACTAGGTACAAAATCAATAAAATAACCGGCATTGCCCCCTACTGTATAAGCCGCTGCACTTTTGCTAGCCACACCAGTATAGGTGCCAGCAGCTCTATAGCCAGGTGAAAAAGCAAGAGTCGGCAGCCAAGCCATTTGCACAGACTGTAAATTACCCTGTGCTTGAATTATGTTACCAATTTGTTGTTGGATAGTTGGGTTATTAGCTAATGTATAGATTACTAATTTATTCAAAACCGGATCGTTAAATTGCTCCCACCATTTCATCCGGGCTAAACGTGTAACATCTGCTGATTCACTGCTTTGATCTAATTTTGCTAAATCATCTTTGCTTGTCCAGCTATTTTCTACATCTACATCGGGTTTTTTATAATTTGGCCCCCATATGGCGCAGCCACTAAGAGAGACCATAAGAGACAGCATTAATATTTGTTTAGCTTGCATTACAACTTTCTAATCCTTTTTATGTCTGGATAACCAGCCTTTTACAGTGACCTGTCTTGCTCTTGATACAGTTAGTTCATTTGCCAAAGTAGTCTTGGTTATCGTTGACCCGGCACCTATAACGCTGCCTTCGCTTATCGTTACTGGAGCTACCAACATAGTTCCAGAACCAATAAACGAATTATTTTCTATAACCGTCCTAAACTTATTTTTACCATCATAATTACAGGTAACACTGCCCGCGCCCACATTAACGCCAGATCCTATATCAGTATCACCGATATAGGTTAAATGATTAACTTTTGAATTTAAACCAATATTGCTATTTTTTATTTCAACAAAATTACCAATATGCGCCCCACCAGTTAATTCTGTACCTGGTCTTATGCGGGCATAAGGGCCAATTTGGCTATTTGGGCCAATCTTTGCATCTTCTAATATACTATATGGTTTTATGACTACATCATTACTAATTATTACATTTTTTAAAATACATCCGGCACCAATTACAACATTATCGCCTAGGATTACACTACCTTCAAATATGCAATTAATATCTATAACACAATCCATACCACACGTTATTTTACCACGAATATCTATACGTGACTTATCCAGCAATGTTGCGCCGCTTCCTAAGAGAGATTCAGCTAATTTACATTGATGCATCCGCTCGAGGTATTCTAGCTGCAGTTTATTATTTACACCCATAATTTCATAATTATGCTCTGCCGTGTAATAGCGTATTTCAATATTTTGCTTATATGCCTTGGCTATTATATCTGTTAAATAGTATTCGCCTTGACTATTATCATTTACTAAAGTATTTAACCATTCATCTAAATATTGATTTGGCAAGATATAAAAACCGGTATTCACCTCATTAATGAATTTTTCACTTTGTGAAGTATCTTTTTCTTCTACAATACATTTAATCTGAAAATCTGCATCACGAACTACTCGTCCATATCCAGATGGATTATCTAACACTGCGGTTAACATCACCAGGCTTCCATCGTATAATTCCTGCATATGCTGCAAAGTATAAATACTAATTAATGGAACATCACCATACAAAACTAAAGTTGCCCCATCATTATTAATATGAGGCAGCGCGCATTTTAAGGCATGCCCGGTCCCCAGTTGCTTATCTTGGAATATCCATACAAAGTCATTATTTGGAAATGTCTTATTAATAGCAGATTTGACTACCTCACCGCCATGGCCATAAATAATAATCAAGTTTTCAGGTTTAAGCATTAGCGCTGTAGAAATAACCCGCTCAAGCATCGGCTTATTTCCAACTTGATGTAAGACTTTGGGAAGTTTCGAATTCATACGCTTGCCTTGTCCAGCAGCTAAAATCACAACATTCATTTTTGTCATAGTATCAACCATTATAAATTTTTAGTATTATAGCATATTCTATTTTAAAACAGCCTTTGAATTCCTACGTTTAAGAATTAATTACCAAAAAATTAAATCTTAAATCTGGCGGTAAATACATCGGCACATCTGAAGGTATCTTAAATACATTTTCAAATGAAGATTGGTTAACTAGGACATAATTATAATCA
>JAJFBO010000212.1 GCA_020697025.1 Burkholderiales bacterium | reverse complement strand
AAGCAATGTTACATCTATCTATCCAGGCTTGCCGCAAGAAAAACAAATATATTGGCATTTGTGGACAAGGCCCATCGGATCACCCTGATTTTGCCAGGTGGCTAATTGATGAAGGGATTGAGACGATTTCCCTTAACCCCGATACTGTTGTAGATACATGGTTGTATCTAGCTGAAAATTTATCATCTAAATAAGGGTTGCAACTTATGAGCGAAAAAAAACGTGTTGTTATAACTGGTATTGGAATTGTATCACCAGTTGGAAATAATCTTAAAACCAGTTGGAAAAACATTAAAAATGGTGTAAGCGGAATAGATAATATTACTCATTTTGATACTACAAATTTTTCAACTAAATTTGCTGGTGAACTTAAGGGATTTTCGACCCAGGGTTATTTAGACGATAAAGATTCCAGACGTATGGATTTATTTATACATTATGGGATGGTTGCGGGCATCCAGGCTGTACGCGATGCTGGTTTGGAAGACTCGAATATTGATAAAAGCAGGGTTGGTCTAATTATTGGTTCAGGGATTGGCGGACTACCCAGCATTGAGGCAACCTCTATAGAGATGAACGCACGGGGCCCACGCCGTATATCGCCTTTTTTTATCACTGGCGCTATTAGTAACATGATATCTGGCAAATTATCAATAATGTATGGCTACCAGGGCGTAAATTATTCTATCGTTAGCGCCTGTGCAACTGGTAATCATTGTATTGGCGATGCTATGCGCTATATTCAGCATGGTGATTGTGATGTTATGCTTGCTGGAGGCGCCGAAAGCTCAATTTGTGGAGTTGGAATAGGTGGATTTAATGCCTGTCGGGCCTTATCAACCAGAAATGACAACCCTAAAGCTGCATCACGCCCCTGGGATAGAGACCGGGACGGGTTTGTTATGGGTGAAGGTTCAGCCGTTCTTATTCTTGAAGAATATGAACATGCAAAAAAACGTGGTGCAAAAATTTATGCCGAACTAGTTGGATATGCTGCTACTGCAGATGCGTATCATATTACTACACCGGCAATTGAAGGTCCATTAAGTAGTATGCGAAATGCGCTGAAAAATGCTGGCATAAATACAACTGATGTAGGCTATATTAATGCTCATGGTACGTCTACACCAGTTGGCGACCTTAATGAGTCAAATGCGACTAAAGCCTGCTTTGGTGAATATGCCTACAAAGTTCCTATTAGCTCAACAAAGTCCATGACCGGGCACTTGCTCGGTGCAGCTAGTGCTATTGAAGCCGTATTTTCTATTATGGCATTGCAAGATGGTGTAATTCCACCAACAATCAATTTATCTAATCCAGATCCAGAGTGCGATCTTGATTATACCCCTAATACTGCCCGTGAAGACAAAAACTTAAAATTCGCCATGTCAAACTCTTTTGGTTTTGGCGGAACTAACTCTACTGTAATTTTTAAAAAGATATAATTTATGACTCGTACTGTACAATGCATTAAACTGGGCACTGAACTAGAAGGCCTCGACTTTCAACCTATTCCTGGTGAATTAGGCCAAAGAATTTATGACAGTGTATCAAAAGAAGCATGGCAAGGCTGGCTAAAGCAGCAAACCATGATTATTAATGAAAACCGGCTAAATCTGGCTGATGAGTCTGCCAGACGTTATTTACGCAGCCAGTTAGAATTTTATTTTTTTGGGGAAACATTATGATACCTAAAATTACTAAAGCTGTTTTTCCGGTAGCTGGTCTTGGTACCAGATTTTTGCCGGCTACCAAAGCCTCTCCCAAGGAGATGTTACCGATTGTAGATAAGCCTTTAATTCAATATGCTGTTGAAGAAGCTATTGAAGCTGGCATTACTGATTTGATTTTTATTACCGGGCGCAATAAACGTTCAATTGAAGATCATTTTGATAAAGCTTATGAATTAGAAAAAGAATTGGAGCTAAAGAATAAAACCAAAATGTTAAATATGGTACAAGATATTCTTCCAAATAATGTTAATTGTATTTATATGCGTCAAGCTGAATCATTAGGTTTGGGACATGCTGTCCTATGTGCTAATTCAATTGTTGGTAATGAGCCATTTGCTGTGATTTTAGCAGATGAATTAATTGATGCCAAACCTGGGGTTTTAGCGCAAATGATAAAAGTTTACAATGAAACAGGATCGTCAGTTCTGGGGCTTGATGAGGTGAGTATAGAGAATACATCTTCATATGGTATAGTAAAACTAGGCGAAAAGTTACTGGAACATTATAAAATCGAACAAATTATTGAGAAACCTAAGACAGAAGTAGCCCCTTCTAATTTAGCCGTTATTGGGCGCTATATCTTAACTCCGCGTATTTTTACTGAACTTGCTCATACTGCCAGGAGTGTTAATGGAGAGATACAATTAACTGATGCGATAGAAAAACTCTTACAATTTGAGGCGGTATTTGCCCACAAAATTCATGGCACACGTTACGATTGCGGCTCTAAGCTTGGCTATTTAGAAGCTACCGTTGGTTTTGGCTTAAAGCATCCTGAAGTAGGCGCTGAATTTAAAAATTTTCTGGCTGGATTTAAAATATAGAGTCTCTTTGAGAGAATACACTTTCAGGATAATAGCTGCCAATTTGGCAGCTATTATTATCTTCTAAGGGTGGTATTTCCATAAGTCATTTAAATATCCATTGCTTCCGGACTCTACTCTGCCATTGCCACCGAAAAACCATAAATTACCAAGAGTGTCAATCCAGGAGATGCTGTCCCATCTGCCTCCTGGTATATTGCTTGCAGATTCTTCACCCCTTACCCCATATATACCATTCTGATTGATTAGTTTGGAACCACTCACCCAGGTCCATAGTCCACTGTCCGGGTTGTATTTCCATAAATCATTTAAAGATCCATAATTTCCGGACTCTGCTATGCCAAAACCACCAAAAAGCCACATATTACCAGAAGCGTCAATCCAGGAAACGCGAGCAGATCTACTTCCTGGCATATTGCTTGCAGATTCTCCACCCTTTATCCCATATATACCATTCTGATCGATTAGATTGGAACCACTTGCCCAGGTCCATAGACCACTGCCCGGGTTGTATTTCCATAAATCATTTAAATATCCATTACTGGACTCTGTTCTTCCAGTTCCACCAAAAAACCATAAATTACCGGAAGTGTCAATCCAGGAAACGCTGCCATTACGGGATCCTGGCATATTGCTTGCAGATTCTCCACCCTTTATCCCATATATACCATTCTGATCGATTAGATTGGAACCACTTGCCCAGGTCCATAGACCACTG
>JAJFBO010000211.1 GCA_020697025.1 Burkholderiales bacterium | reverse complement strand
TCTTAAGCAGCCAGTTTTGGGTATTTGTTTAGGAATGCAGTTATTATATGATTTTTCAGAAGAAGATAATGTCGAATGTTTAGGTATTATTTCCGGTAAAATTACTAAATTTCCTAATAAAAATAGCCTGATTATTCCACACATGGGCTGGAATAATTTACATGCTAAAACACATGATCCAATTATATCTGACTTATATGTAAATGAGTTGCAATTAAATGAAAACAGTGAGTTAATTCCTGCATCTAAAGAGCAAAATAATGCTTATAATATTTTTAAGCAGGATGTTTATTTTGTACATAGCTATTATGCTCCAATTACACAGGCTACTATTGCCAGCACTGAATATGGGATAAATTTTACCGCTATTGCGGTACATAACAATTTCTATGGCATGCAGTTTCATCCGGAAAAATCTGGCTGGGTTGGCGCTAAATTATTAGAAAATTTTATAAGAGTGGTAATATGATAGTTTTTCCAGCAATTGATTTACGGGAGGGTAAATGTGTACGCCTGACTAAAGGTGATTTTGCAACCACCAAAATATATAAAGATAATCCGTTGCAAATGTTAGAGAACTTTAAGCAGCATAACTTTTCGTGGATACATATGGTTGATTTGGACGGAGCTAAAGCCGGGCAGACTATCCAGGGAGAAATAATTGCTGGCTTAGTCAATGATAGCGGCTTAAATATTCAAGTTGGAGGCGGGATTAGGACTAAAGCAGATATTGAGTATTTATTATCTTATGGAATTAAGCGTGTAGTCTTAGGCAGTATTTGTATATCCGAACCGGAATTAGTTAAAAGTTGGTTAAATGAATTTGGAAATGACAAAATAGTATTAGCCCTAGATTGCCAGTTAAAAGATGAGTTACCAGTAGTAAAAACGCATGGTTGGCAGGAAGATAGTAAAAAAACTATTTGGGATTTACTCGAATTTTATGATTCGGTAAAATATATATTATGCACGGATATTAGTGTTGATGGCACATTGGCAGGGCCAAACTTAAAATTATATCAACAAATAATGGATAAGTTTCCGCAGATAAAATTAATTGCCTCTGGTGGTGTGGGAAACATGAATCATTTAATTAAGTTAAATAAGCTGGGGATTTATGGCGCAGTAGTAGGCAAAGCTATTTACGAAGGTACAATTACATTAAGTGATATTGCGAAATTATCGATAGAAAAATAAGATGTTAAAAAAAAGAATTATTCCATGCCTTGACGTCCGGGACGGGCAGGTAGTTAAAGGCATTCAATTTCGTAATCATGAAATAGTTGGTGATATAGTAGAATTAGCTATTCGTTATTCAAATAGCGGTGCAGATGAATTAGTGTTTTATGATATAACTGCCAGTAGCGATAACCGAAGCGTTAGTAAAACCTGGGTGTATGATATTGCTAAAAAAATTAATATTCCATTTTGTGTAGCCGGCGGTATCCGGACTTTAGCTGATGCCGAAAATATTCTGGCTAATGGCGCAGATAAAATATCGATTAATTCACCTGCATTAGAAAATCCACCGTTAATTAATGAATTGGCAAAGCGTTTTGGTACACAATGCATAGTAGTTGGCATTGATAGCAAAATAGTTGCAAATAAATATATAGTAAACCAGTATACTGGAGATGAGACAAAAACTATCCAGACTAAACGTGAGTTATTAAGCTGGGCCAAAGAAGTAGAAGAGCGGGGCGCCGGTGAAATTGTGTTAAATTGTATGAATCAGGATGGCGTACGCCAGGGCTATGATATCATACAAAATAAATTACTATCTGATGCTATAAATATTCCGGTAATTGCTTCAGGCGGCGCGGGAAGCCCGCTACACTTTTTAGATATTTTTACCCAAACCAGGGTTACGGGGGCTTTAGCAGCGTCAGTATTTCATAAACAGATAATCCAGATAGGGGAATTAAAACAATATTTGGCCCAAAACGGAGTTGATATTAGAATATGTTAGATATAAAACAGATTAATTTTAATAAAATGGATAATGGGCTGGTGCCTGTTATTATCCAGGATAATCATACTTTACAGGTATTAATGCTAGGCTATATGAATGAAGAAGCTATGCAGCAAACTTTGAGTAGCGGACTAGTGACATTTTTTAGCCGAACCAAAAACCGCTTATGGCAAAAAGGTGAGGTATCAGGTAATCATTTGCGCGTTGTTGAAGTGTTTAATGACTGCGATAAAGATACTCTTTTAATCATGGTAAATCCGGTGGGCAACACCTGCCATACAGGTAGTGTTTCTTGCTTTACTACCCAGAAGATGCCCGCATTAAGCGCTATAGGCGCTTTAGACAAAATTATAACTAACCGGATAAATTATCCCGAGGGAGGCAGTTATACTAATAAATTAATAGCTAAAGGTATTAAAAAAATTGCACAAAAAGTTGGAGAGGAAGGAGTTGAGGTAGTTATAGCTGCGCTAAATGAAACTGATGATGAGTATTTAGGTGAAATGACAGATCTATTATTTCATTCTTTGGTACTATTGCATGCTAAAAAACTTGATTTATCCCATCTTGCGGACAAAATCACTCAAAGACACAAAGAAAAATCAAAGAAGTATGAAGATTGCTAATAAGTTTGGACAAGAATGTTTCTTGAATTTCAATACGGAAATTCCGTATTTTTTGCATTGGCTGAATATGATATAATTAAGGGCTTAAATATAAAATATTTAAGAACTAAAACTTCTTAATTTTATATGTGAGAACTAGCCAAATGTTAATTCGAGATATGGTATATATTTACATAGAATATGCCTCACCTCAAATTAACATGTTAAACAATAATAGTGTTAATTTCAAAGGGGAAATGGATGATCAGATCATCAAAAGTTATTTTTACATTATTTTTTATTTTATTTGGTGCATTTAAATTTGCTGAAGCAGCAGATATAAATTTATTAGATATAAACGTTCAAGCTTGGAAGACTTTAACAACTATTCCTGAAAACTACAATGGTGGTGGACCAAAGTTTGTAAATCATATTATGGCTAATCAATACGATTTTGTGACAACACAAGAAAATGATAGAAACGCTCTTCCATTAACTGATGCAAGATGGGGAAACATGGCACAAAATTATTCTATATCAGGCCCAAATGGAGATGCCACTATTTATTTTAGAAAAGATAGATGGACTGAATTGAAGAGTAAGGTAATACCTATAACTAGTGATAAATTAAATAATGGTGGCCTTGGACCACGTGTTGCCGGCTTAAGTCAATTTCAGTCTAAAATTAATAATAAGGTAGTAACAATAGTAACT
>JAJFBO010000210.1 GCA_020697025.1 Burkholderiales bacterium | reverse complement strand
TGCTAATAAAAATCTTTTACAAGCACAAAAAGATTTAAAGGAAGCTCAAACAAAACTACAGCAGAAAAATGCTGCGTTAACCAGAGCAAAAAAAGACGCTGAAGCTTCAAAGCAGAATGTAGAAACAGCACGAAAAGCTGTAAATCAAGCCTGGAAGCAATAAAATAATACTATGTTTTGTTATATCTTTAATAACCAACATCTATAACTTCAATTTCATCAACTCCTGATGGCAGCCTCAACATAAAAACATCACCAATAGTTTTTCCAAGTAAAAATTTAGCTAACGGCGAAGTCCAGCTAATATAATTTTGATTAGTATCTACCTCATCCTGACCTACGATACGAACTGTTTGTTGGATATGGTGATTCCGTAAAACTGTAACACGCGCCCCAAAAAATATTTTTTCATTTCCTGTGTGCGCATTACAATCTACCACTTCAGCGTTTTCCAGCTTCTTGGTCAACCGGTAAATTTGTTTATCCATTTCCCTCAATTTCTTTTTGCCATAAATATAATCGGCATTTTCGGAGCGGTCGCCATTACTTGCTGCCCAGGTTATAGTCTGTACCAGGAACGGCCTTTCTACTGTTACAAAATTATGTAATTCTATTTTTAATCGTTCATAACCTTCGGTAGTTATGTAATTCTTATCTTGCATAAAGCTTATACATCTTTCATGATATAATCGGTTTTAGTAATTATAGCATAGGTAAATATGAGTAAAACCAAATTAGTTTTTGAATGCAGCGTATGTGGTGAACAGCATAGTAAATGGCAAGGTAAGTGTGCTGGATGCGGAGAGTGGAATACCCTGATTGAAAACGTGGCGCAAAATAGCCCAAAAGGACGTTTTAGCGCTTTAGCTTCTACATCTAATGTAGTGAAGCTGGCCCAGGTTGAAGCTGAAGATATCAAGCGCAAATCAACTGGTGTGAGTGAATTAGACCGGGTTTTAGGCGGCGGGCTGGCCATTGGTTCAGTTATTTTATTAGGTGGTGATCCAGGTATTGGCAAATCTACTTTACTTTTACAAACACTTGATCAGCTATCTAATGACAGCCGTGTTCTTTATGTAACGGGTGAAGAGTCAATACAACAAGTAGCCCTTCGTGCATCAAGACTTGGTGTATATGGTAATGATAATTTGCAGCTAATGGCCGAAATCGGCCTAAATCATATTATACATGCAATTGAACGGGAAAAGCCAAATATTGTAGTTATTGACTCCATCCAAACCATGTTTACTGACATATTACAATCAGCCCCGGGCTCGGTAGCCCAAGTGCGTGAATGCGCCAGCATTCTTACCAGGATTGCCAAAAATCAACATATATGTATTATTATGGTAGGGCATGTAACTAAAGATGGCAGTATTGCCGGCCCCCGGGTGCTTGAACATATTGTTGATGCTGTTTTATACTTTGAAGGTGAACAACATTCTAATTTCCGCATGATACGCTCGGTTAAAAACCGTTTTGGAGCGGTTAATGAGTTGGGTATATTTGCAATGACGGATAAAGGTTTACGCGAAGTAAGCAATCCATCTGCCCTATTTTTATCCTCGCATAGAAAAGATACTCCGGGTAGTGCAATATTAATTACCCAGGAAGGCACCAGGCCATTATTAGTCGAGGTTCAGGCACTGGTGGACCAATCGCATATTATGCCTCCCAAACGCTTAGCAGTTGGCATGGATAGTTACCGGTTATCCATGTTAATTGCTATTATGCAGCGACACTCACACTTACAATTATTTGATCAGGATATTTTCTTGAATATTGTTGGTGGTGTAAAAATTAGCGAACCTGCTGCTGATTTGGCAGTAACAATAGCTATTATCTCTTCGTTCAAAAATAAACCAATCATGGAAAAAGTTGCCATGTTTGGTGAAATTGGCTTATCTGGGGAAATTCGTACCGTACAAAAAGGTCAGGAGCGGATTAAAGAAGCCGCAAAGCTTGGCTTTACCAGAATAATAGTCCCTAAGGCTAATTTACCAAAAGAAAAAATAGCCAGTGCCCAGGTTATCGGTGTAAATAACCTGAATGAAGTTTTAGATGTTTGTTTCTAGTTACTGCAAGTTAAAACACATAAAATAGCTAAGTTATAAAATTTCATATTGCATTATTACTTGAATTAATGTATAATACTATTGTAGTATTAGCTGAATTATACTTATTATATTTAAGTAAATAATTTAATTTAAGGCTACAAACATATATAAATAAATCGCTAATTTCAAAGGGAATAAAAATGAATAAATTAATTTTGTTATGTGGGTTACTTTCAGGGTTATACGCATCAGTCCAAGCCGAAGAAACTCAAGGTTGGTATGCACGGGCTACATGTCAGGCGAGTGATACTCACCATGATGCTGGCCACTGGGCTCAGAGTTTTATTGGCTTTGGTTACGCTGATAATGAAAATGAAGCAAAAGTTGCTGCGAAAGAATCATGTACTGCCAACGTATCAAGCGGGTATAACTTGTATGAGGGTGGAAAATTTGAATTTAAAACGAAACAAGGAAAGCCTGGTCTATTTGTTTGTGGAGAAGTTTCTTATGATATTGGGCTTGGGAACACAGAGCAAGCGGCTATTACCGACCTTCAGACTATTCTTAATAAGAATTATAATGAAACAGGTGTAAATGTAACAGGAAATGTTTATTGCTACAGTTCAAATTCAGGAATGTCAACATCTGGAACTGCTGAATTTCGTGGTTATATCACACAATCATCGCAACAGTCAACATCAATACGATCTTTAAATAGCAATCTAAATAGAAATTCTCAAAGGCTTAAATAAGCTATTCATAAATTTAATATAATAACGTAATTATTTAAAAAAGTTACGTTATTATATTCTGCCAACAGCATTTCTATAAATGATTTTATATTAATTGAATTAACAAAAACACATAATCTTTTATAAAAACCATGCCAACTTATTGCATGTAAATAATAAGTGTGGTATAATTCGTCCCTTACCACTGCCGTTACAAGAGGAGCCCGTTGCAAAGGCAAACTTTTGACACAAAAAATTTAGGAATGAATTAAATATGAAAACATTTTCAGCAAGACCACAAGATATCACCCAGGAGTGGTTCATCGTTGATGCCCAGGACAAAGTTCTTGGCCGTCTGGCATCTAAAATTGCTCACATCTTACGCGGTAAACATAAAGCAATTTATACTCCGCATATGGATACTGGTGATTTTATCGTTGTTACCAATGTTGATAAAATTACCGTAACAGGTAGTAAAACATTGAAAAAAATTTATTATCGCCAT
>JAJFBO010000012.1 GCA_020697025.1 Burkholderiales bacterium | reverse complement strand
AACCATTTTCCTGCAAAAATAATTATTGAGCGTAACCGAGTAGTGATTGAAAATGGAAATAATGCTAATGGTCATGGAATAATAGACCCGGCTAATTTTGCCCCAGTACCCAAAAATCCAATAATAGCCAAGTTTTTTAGAACAATCGGTCTCCTGATGATTTAGGCTCTGGTTTACGTAATTTATTTAGATATGCTAAAGAGTATTCTGGTTCAGATCCTACTTTAATAGAAGAAGATGTGTTTAGAACAATAATTCCTTTGACGAATAAACTTACAGCCTGGACAGATTTTCCTAGTCAAGAACCTACCAACCAATCTACCATCCAAGCTAAATTGCTGGAGTTTTGTAAAGCTCCTCGTACTAGAGATGAGATGTTAGAATATTAAGGTTTAAAAAATAGATGGCATTTTCGAATTAATATATTGAAACCACTGATAGAACAAGGTAAGCTACATCTAACAATTCCAAATAAGCCTACTAGTCCTAAGCAAAAATATTATAGCGTATAATCGGTAAATTTCCAGGGGGTTATATAACCCACAATAGAGGAAATGTTCAATCATGCCAATTCTGGCGGCCTATTACTGAAATTCCGTATTGAACATTTTCTTATGCTTAAGTATAATGTTTTCCTGACAAATAAAACTATTATTGACATAAGTAAAATATTGGTTTTCAAAGTTTTCTTCTGGATTATTCAATATATATTTTAAGGGATGAAAGTGAAGACATATAAATTAAACAGTTATTTATTTAGCCTATTAACACTATTATTACTGTATATACCTGCAGGATATGCCTACGATATAGAAGCTAGTGGTGAATGTTATGGCGAATATCAAGAAAGCAATCCTCCAGCTAATCTTCCAAAGTCATTACAACATATAGTTAAACTGAACTGGCGGGTCCAAAGATTAGCAGACCTTAATTATGCAAAAATAAAATGGTATATAAATGATCAGGAGGTTGGTTATTTGCGCTATGAAAATCCTGATTGGTATAGTAGCAGCAAAGACCTTTCTGTGCCTTTAAAAGTTGTTGAAAAAGATGATGTTGTAGATATACCACTGCTAGGGAAAAACTTAATTTTCAATGATTTTCGCCCAGTCTTTCTTGCAGGAAGATTTTGGAGACAACAAAAAACAATTGATTATGAAATCAGTATAGATAGAACCAACCCGAATAATATATTGATGCTTAAATTAAATAATAATGAAATAATTCATCCAAGTTGCAAGATTACACAAATAGATGCGGACTCAGAAGCGGCAAAATTTGATTTTTATCCTAAATTAACTGACAACTTTGGTAATATGCGTAAAGAGTATCTGACAGAAAATAAAGAGGGAGTAGGCATTTGTTTTTTTCAAATGCAAAAAAATTCTAAAGAACCTGAAAACGCAACGATATTAAGTGAAATATTTAAGTTTCAATGGAATACTCCATACCCAAAAAAAGATGATAAAAATCTAACTGAGCAAATTATAGAATTAAATGAACAACAAACTATTATAACCACCACAAAAAATCAAATTTCTCATTTAGATCGTGATAGGATACCTGCAAAATTTAAAGGAGCATTCTATCATAATAATCAAAAATTTTTATATTCGATTAGTATAAATAGAGATTTTCGGGAAGAAAACGAGTTTTTTAAAATTAATTTTCAAAATATGCAAACTAAAGATACCTATAGTAATATAAATACTTCCTGTTTTATTACAAAAAATGTTCCGACGGATTGGTCTATTACTAGTTATGAGCCTAATAAAGAGGATTATGTTAAAGCATATTCAATCTATAGGTTACAAAAAGAAAAACCAGGTTTTAAAAACCCAATCGAGCATAAAGAACCGGAGCCAAAATGAAGAAAACTTTAAGCAGGAAGTTTTGTTTGTCAGTTACGGTGAAAAATAAAAAATTTTTATAAATTTATTGACATGATTTAATTTTATGTTACAATGATGTGTTATAAACATTTGCTTATAGAGGAAAGATGCAATTTAATAATGATAAAAAATAATTGCTTTCGTGAAGGTTCTAAATGGTAGTCATTTCTATAAAGCACTCGAGTTAAATGTTCTAGTAGAATAACCAAACCTTTAAAACCTTCAGGAAAACATTCATTCACTTCTTTATTACTTATAGTAAGTATTATATATCTATAATATTACTAAAAAATAGTCCAATTACAAGTACTCCATTATTTTGGAGTATAAAAACAAAATTTTTATCATTATACTGGTATTATACTTATTCAATGAGTATAATAATATAGCCTTTTTAAAATATCTTTAAGCGACAAAACCTACTACTTTGCATTATGTTTCTGATTACTAATCTAATTAAGATAGTTTAAATGTAAATAAGCATTTTATTAATTTGGAGAAATGAGATATGAAAAAGTATAACATTGTAAAGCCTGAAGACTATACAAAAGAACATTTTGAATATATACATAAATTTAGGGAATCTACAGATTTTTTAGCTACCCAGATGGAGCTTATGTTTTTTGTGAGAGATGTTAATTCAAAATTTATTATGGGTACTGATATAAGTGCTACAAAATTTGGTTTAAAATCAGGTAAAGATTTTATTGGTAAATTTACTCATGAGTTACCCTGTGAAAGCGTAGCTAACCATGCCTGGCAAATTGTCAGGCAAGAGCAAAGTTTAATCGAAACTTACGATATAAATAAAAGTATAGAAGTGCTAAATGTATTTGAATTTACTGATGGATTAAAAGCAAGAATGGCTACTAAAAGGTTATTTTATCATCAGGAAACATCATCAATTTTAGGTGTGAGCAGCTATGCTATTAATGTAGAATTAAAAGATTTTATTAATATTATCCCAAGTTATATATTACGTTTTGGCGCAATTGGCAGCATAGAATCCATGCAACAAGATACTCAAATTGACAATGTTATTTTAAGTGAATATGAACAAGAAATTTGTTTTTTACTTATGCTTGGCTGGGATTTTAAGCAAATTACTGATTTCATGGATATTTTTCGGCCAAGAAAAGTACCCAGAACAATAGATGCTATTATTAAGAAGAAGAATTATATTTGTGGTAAGTTTGGTATAACAAATACCAGTCTAAAAAATTTATGTGAATATCTATTTTCAATAGGCTTTCACCATAAAATGCCCGAATCATTTTACTCAAGGATTATTGGTGTAAAGGTTATGAGTTAAATAGGATATTACTTAAAGTAATACTTGTTAATTTAGGAGTATAAAATTGGATAATTATAAAATTGTACAGCCTGGAGATTATACGAAAGAACACCTTGAATGCATAAATAAATTTAAGAATTCAATGTATTTTTTTGCGCCGCAAACTGATATTATGTTTTTACTTAAAGATATTAATTTTAGGGGTATAATTGGTTCTGATGTAAGTGCAAAAACTTTTGGTTTAAAATCCGGCAAAGATTTTATTGGTAAATGTATTGCTGATTTTCCTTGTGAAAGTATAGTAAAACATGCGGCACAGATTACAAGGCAGGAACAAGATTTGATTGATACTCTTGATATAGATAAAAAATTAGAAGTTCTTTGTGTATTTGATTATTGTGATGGATTAAAAGCAAGAGTGGCAAATAAAAGGCTTTTTTATCACCAGCCATCAGCTTCCATTTTAGGTGTAATTAGTACTGCTACAAATGTTAAATTAAGAGATTTTATTAATATAGTACCAACTTATATACTTCGTTTTGGTGTACTAGGCAGCATTGGATCAATGAAACCAGATGCTAAAATTCACGATATGAATTTGACCGAATACGAACAAGAGATTTGTTTTTTATTCTTATTAGGCTGGGATTTTAAACAAGTTGCTAATTTTATGGATGTATTTAGACCGCAAATTAAACCTAGAACAACAGATGCGGTTATTAAGAAAAAAAATTATATTTGCCAGAAACTAAACCTGACAAATACTAATCTTAAAAATTTATGTGAATATTTATTTTCAATAGGCTTTCATACTAAAATGCCAGAATCATTTTATTCAAGAATGATTGGTGCAAAGATTGTTAGTTAAATTATTTTTTATATTAATTTTCAGGGTCTATTTATAATATGGCAGAATCAAATATTAGATTAAAAAATGTATCTTCAAATAATAAAAATTTATTTAGAATAAGCTTTACTACAAATGTTTTTGAATGCTACGATACTGTTATTTCTGGTTATCTAGCTGCTATTATAGGACATTTATTTTTTAAATCAAGCTCTGAGGTAATGGCCCTAATTCTTAGTTTCGCCACATTTTCGGCACATTTTTTAATTGAACCAATAGGAGGAATATTTTGGGGTCGTTTCGGTGATAAGTATGGTGCTGGTTTAGCTACCAAATATTCTATGCTGGTTATGGCAATTCCCAGTTGCTTAATAGGCCTGTTGCCTACATATGATACTATTGGCTATAGCGCCGCTCTTTTATTACTCTTAATGAATTTAGTACAAGGGTTTGGCGCCGGAGGACAAGTTGCGACTAATTTTTGTTATATTTACGAACAGGCGCTGCATAACAAACATAGCAGTTTATTTTGTGGACTTGCCGCCGCCGGGGGGTGGTTTGGCTCTTTATTAGCATCATTAATTGCTTTTTTGCTGTATACGAATTTTACTAATGCAAATATATATAGCTGGGCATGGCGTATACCATTTTTAATTTCTATACCAATGTTTATAGTTATATTTTATTTTAGAAAAAATATAGAAGTTAATCCTAATAATATAAAAGTGGTACAAAAATTTGACTGGTTACGTAAAGATTTTATCAGGGCATTTATTAAATGTTTTTTGCTGTTATCCTTCATGCAAATTTGCTTTTATATGCTGTTTGTGTGGATGCCGACCTATTTGGAAAGCGTTTTGAAGGTTGCCCATAATACTGCCCGTATGAGTAATATGTTATCTCTAATTACAGCAACGATATGTGTGGTTTTTTGGGGATATTTAGGTAAACATGTTCATTATAAAAAAGTAATGCTATTTAGTGTTTCCTCACTTTTGTTATTTAGTTATCCGCTATTTTATTTACTGCATAGCACTATGTTTATTATTTTAATAGCAGTTCAATTAATTTTTGCAGTAATATATACACCACTTGAGGGTAACTATGTTTTTGCACTTGGACGGGCATTTAACAGTAAATTCCGTAATCGCGGCTATGCACTATGCTGGACCTTATCAATTGCTCTATTTGGCGGTACTACACCAGTAGTATGCAGTTACTTCATTCACTTATTTAATTTTAATCTTTTTCCAGTTTTCTACCTGATGCTCTTTGCTGTGATCACTCTACCAGCGATATATCTCTTGTAATATGACTATGCTTCATTAAAAATTTTTTGGTAACTAAATCTTGCATCGGTTAAGACTGATATTTGTTATATAATAGCGTAAGTTGAAATAAGAGGAAATTTATCATAATGCGTAAACTATTATTTATTTTAGCTATTACCGCTAATTGGTGTTATGCCGAGGGTGGTTTTTACGCTGGTTTGGGTGCTGGCTATGCTTATATAAACAATATACCGCAAAGTGGGTTTAGTTTTAATAATGGCAGCAGTAGCAGCCAAAGCGTTGGTTCTTTTGCCACAACTATTTATGCGGGATATGATTTTAACAATATTGTAGGGTTACAAATAGACTATGATGTTGCATATAATGGATTGCCGCCTAGCTATAGCCAAGGCCAGCAAGTTACTGATGGAGCTTTGATACTTCATCTACCATTTAGTATAATCTCTGCTTCATTAAAGGACTTTTCTTTATTTGCTAAAGGTGGTATTGGTTATAATTATTATAGCTTTGGAAATATTTCCCCCAACTGTGCAACTTGCGTGAACCCGCCAAATAATATCAGTGCTTTTGTTCCAGTATATGGATTGGGAGCAGAATATGATTTTAATAGTTTTGCTGTTCGTGCGCAATGGAATTATAACGGGAGTGTTACTGCTGCGAATGAAGGTAATGACCAGCTTCAATTAAACTCAAATATGTATCTATTATCAGTACTTTATCGTTTTTAAGCAGAAAGTATAATCTTAATGAAAATCCTTTTTATCTGCGATCCTGTCGCTAATTTCAAAATCCATGGCGATAGTACTATCGCATTAATGGCTGCTGCCAAAGATTTAGGTTATAGTGTACACTACGCTCTTCCTAAAGATATTTTTGCTACTAATAATAAAGCATTAGCTAATTCAATACCAATCGAAATTTTAATCAAAACATCTGATTTAAATACTATAGCTATACCCTGGTATACAGAACATAAAAAGCTCTCTAACTGCGATTTGGCTAATTACGATGCAGTAATGGTGCGTAATGATCCGCCTTTTGATATGGAGTATTATTATCTTACCCAAATTTTAGAACTTGCAGAAAATAAAGGCGCTAAAGTTGTTAATAATAGCTATGCCTTACGCAATTTTAATGAAAAATTAAGTATTTTAAACTTTCCGGAATATATTTCGCCAACATTAGTTAGCCGTGATAAAGCAGTAATTTTAAATTTTATAGAAGAGCATGGGGATTGTGTAGTCAAACCATTAGATCAAATGGCTGGACGTGGTGTTTTTAAATTATCAGAAAATGATGCAAACTTATCGGCTATTTTAGAGCTAAGTACTAATTATTTTAATATTTCTGTTATGGTACAAAAGTTTATTCCTGAAGTTATTTATGGCGATAGACGTGTGTTTATTGTAGATGGCAAAATTATTTCTCACTGCTTGCACCGGATACCCCAGGGTAATCAAATCCGGGGTAATCTGGCCGCCGGAGGCAGGGGTGAGGTCCACCCAGTGGCAGAAAAAGATTATATAATTGCAAACGATGTTGCTAAATGGTTAAATAAACATAAAATATTATTTGCTGGAATTGATATTATTGGGAATAAACTAACCGAAATTAATATCACCAGTCCAACAGCATTACGTCAAATTTTTGCACATGCTGGTATTGATATTGCTAAATTGGTTATTGAAAGTATTACACCTAGGGACTAATTCATGGAAAATGATATTTTACTTGAATTATCATTAATTGTCGGTCAAAACCAGGTAATTACTGATCCAGTACAACAGCATGCCTATTTGAGGGATTGGCGCGGACGTTATAAGGGGCAGGCATTAGCAGTTGTTAAACCGCAAACTACTGACCAGATAGTAAAATTAGTCAGATTATGTCAACTAAATAGTATCAGTATTATTCCTCAAGGCGGTAATACCTCTTTATGTGGCGGCGCTACTCCACTAGATCAATCCTTCCCCAGCCAAATTATTGTTAATTTTTCTCTTATGAATAAAATTTTGGCAATTGATATTGAAAATAATAGTATTACTGTTGAGGCAGGCTGTACCTTATCCCAAATTATTAAGTATGCAGAAAAACACAAACGTTATTTTCCATTAAGCATTGCCTCAGAAGGAAGTTGCCAAATTGGAGGAAATATAGCAACTAATGCCGGAGGTATTCATGTGATCAAATATGGCATGGTTCGCGATATGGTTTTAGGGTTGGAAATAGTTTTACCAGATGGCCGGATAATTAATCAATTGAATTGCTTACGCAAAAATAACTCTTATCTTGACTTAAAACAGATTTTTATTGGAAGTGAAGGAACGCTTGGTATCATTAGTAAAGCAGTTTTAAAACTATATCCAGTGCCTTTAGGTTACGTTACAGGGTTGATAAGTGTCAAAAATATTTCTCAGGCAATTGAATTGCTTAACATATTATCTGTGCATTTTAGCGTTTGCGCCTTTGAAATTATTGGCCAAACTATGCAGCAAATTTATAATGCCAAATTTACTGCAAATCAAATTCCTTTAAGCGATGCTTGGGTGATATTATTTGAATTACAGACGCCTGACTTGGATAATGCGATAGAGCTTATTAGTAAAATAGGGTTAGACACACAACAGTTAATAATTAATGACAATTTAACTTTACGTAATAAGTTATGGCAAATACGTGAGAATTTGCCTGTTGCAGAAAAAATGTATGGAGTTGCGGTAAAGCATGATATATCTCTGCCAATTAGCCGGATTGAGGAATTTATTTTACTAAACCAAAAAAATATAAAGAAGTCTTACCCAGAGGCACAAATAATTATTTTTGGTCATTTAGGTGACGGTAATTTGCATTATAACGTACAGCTTGCAGCACAAGCAGAAACCGTTTCTCAAGAAAATAATATAAACCAGATAGTCTATACAGACGTATTAAGTTTGGGCGGAAGTATATCGGCTGAACATGGGATTGGGCAGCTCAAATTATCATGGTATAAAGATAGTTCGGACTTAAATAGTTACAATTTGGCAGGCCAAATTAAGCAACTCCTTGATCCAAATAACTTATTTAATCCTAATAAAATATTCTAAGTATCCAAATTGTGATATCATACCGGATAAAATATATATTGGATTTAATATGATAAGAGACATCATACTTTTTATTATTGTTTTAGCACTTTGTGCAGTTTTTTATCAAGTTGGCAAATACTCTGCTCCGGTAAGTATCGCCAGTATAAGAGAAGTTACCTGTAATACATCGATAGATACACAACCCACCACTAATACATCAGCAAAGCCTGCAAAAATAGCTATGGCAGATACAGGATTATCAAGTAAAAAATCGGTAAAGCAAAAAGCAAATGAATTTGCATATGTATTAAATGCCAATAGCACAACAGTTTTACAATGTCAAATTAATAGCACTGGATTATTTAATAGCTGTACCCCAACTGGTAAGGGCTTTAATGCTCCTACCGCTATATGCTTTAACAGCGCCCACTCTATAGCGTATATTGCGAATAAAGGATCAAATACAATATTAATGTGTAATATAAACCCAGGTTCAGGATCTTTTGATAATTGTACTATAACAGGCGGTGATTTTAGCGCACCTTCCTCAATTACTCTCGAAGAGCAAAAAAATGTAGCCTATGTAACTAATCAAAATGATAATTCTATTTCCAGGTGTACACTTGATGTAGCCAGGGGCGGATTATCAGGATGCTCTGTGATACCTGTTCAGGGTCTTGCAGAACCAACTGATGTTGCCCTAGATGTTTCTCATGATTATATCTATATAACCAATGCAGCAACTAATTCAGTAATGCTTTGCAGCCTGGATAGTCGAAAAAGTGATCTAGCAAATTGTAAAAACACTGGATTAGGATTTAATTTACCCCAAGCAATCACCCTTGATAAATCCAATAAGCATGCTTATATAACTAATAATGGATCTCATACAGTATCCTTATGTGAGATAGCTATTGAAACTGGAGAGTTAAATTATTGTAAAACAACTGGGAGCGGATTTAACGGGTTATCAGATTTAGCCTTTAATTCAGCTGGGACTATGGCATATATTTCTAATTCCAATACAATCTCTGCGTGTAGGGTTGATGCTAAAAGTGGTGAATTAACGGATTGTAAACATACTGGCAGCGGGTTTAATATGCCATCAGGAATCCGCTTACATACGGTAAGATCCAATCAAAGCTAATACAGATAATAACTCTTAGAGAGACCTTACTTGCTCATATAACAGCATAAATTGTTGTGAAGTATTAACCCAGCTAAAATCTTGCCGCATAGCATGTTTTTGTACACTTTTCCAATTGGCTTTTTTATCATATAAAGCAAATGCGCGTCTAAGCGCTGCATTAAATGATTCAATATTAAATTTTTCAAATACAAACCCTGTAGCACTATTATCAGCCAGATTTTCTAAAGTACAGTCGATAACTGTATCAGCTAATCCGCCAACTTTATGTACTAGCGGGAGCGTTCCATACAGCATTCCATAGAGTTGTGTAAGTCCACATGGCTCGAAGCGGGAAGGAACTAAAATCACATCGCCACTTGCAATTATTTGGTGCGCATAATTTTCATCATAGCCAATTTTCACCGATACAGATTTTGGGTGCAGTTTTGCCAAATCTTTAAAAGCATTTTCTAGAACTTCATCGCCGCTACCTAGTAAAACAAACTGACCTCCCAGTTTCATTATAGTGGGAAGTTCGGATAAAATTAAATGTAATCCTTTTTGTTCAGTTAAACGGCTGACTACTACAAATAATGGAGCATCATTTCTAATAGCTAACCCTAATTGTTCCTGCAAGGTGGTTTTACAGAATAATTTGCCGGCAATTGCTTTATTGCTATAATTTTGGCTAATTATTTTATCTGTTTCAGGGTTCCATACATTTTTATCCACCCCGTTTAAAATTCCGCGTAAATCATATTTACGATTGCTAAGTAAGCCATTAAAGCCGCAACCTTGTTCTTCACCTTGTATTTCTATAGCGTATGTCGGGCTAACTGTAGTTATTTTATCTGCAAAAAATAATCCGGCCTTAAGGAAAGAAACTTGTGCATAAAACTCCAGTCCATTTATATCATAAAACTCATCAGGTAATTCAAGTTCGGTAAAAATTGATTGGGGGAAGATTCCCTGATATGCCAAATTGTGGATGGTAAAGATAGAACCTGCCAATTTAAACCCGGTGCAAAATTCATGTGCTCTGAGATAAGCGCATGCTAATCCGGAATGCCAGTCATGTCCATGTATCACCTGAGGCTTCCAGCAGTCATCAATACCCGTGGCCAATAAAAATGCTAAATAACCAAGAAGTGCAAACCTGCGGTGGTTATCTGGATAGGCAACTCCTTTATCATCTTGATATGGATTGCCCGGACGGTCGTATAGGTTTTTAGCATCTATTATATAGATGCCAACTTCAGAATTGGGTATATGTCCATAATATAAGTTAATATCTGTTGCAGAAAACTTATCCGGTATTTTACTAATTAATTTCTTACTAATTACTCCATTTAAAAAGGCTGGAAAACCCGGGACTATAACTCTTGCATCAGCACCTAATTTTGTTAAAGCCTGCGGCAGTGAACCTGTTACATCAGCAAGGCCCCCGGTTTTAAGTAATGGATAGAGTTCACTACATACATGTAAGATTTTCATAAAATTTACCTATTGACGAGTAAGCATTTTACTGGTTACTAAAACTACTCCATTTTCAGTACGGGTAAATCGGCGGCTATCTTCATCACTATTAAAGCCAATCATAGTCCCAGCCGGAATATTGCAACCACGATCAATAACAACTTTTTTGAGCTGGCAATTTTCACCGATATGTGTATTTGGTAAAATTACAGCCTGTTCTAACTTGCAAAAAGATTCTACCCTGACATTGGAAAACATTACAGTATGCGAGATATGTGAACCAGCTATAATACAACCACCTGATGCTAAAGAATTAAAAATAGTACCGTACTCTCCTTTACTATCTGGTATAAATTTTGCCGGAGGCAATTGTTCCTGATGCGTCCAAATAGGCCAATTATGATCGTAGAGATTTAATTCCGGCATATTTGAAGCTAAATCTAAATTAGCTTCCCAAAATGCATCAACTGTACCTACATCGCGCCAGTAAGCTTTATTTTCTCTGGCTATTTGTACACACGACATGTTAAAAGGATGGGCAAAAGCCTGAGCGTCATGTACAGCTCGTGGAATAATGTCCTTACCAAAATCATGTTTTGATAGAGGATTTATAATATCCTCAGCCAATAATTTATATAAGTAACTGGCATTAAATATATAAATACCCATACTGGCTAAAGATATGTCTGGATTTTC
>JAJFBO010000209.1 GCA_020697025.1 Burkholderiales bacterium | reverse complement strand
GCTTTACTTGCCGAATAAGGCGACCTTGGATCATACGCTGTACTTTCGCTAAAATAACCAGTATTACCTAAAGAACCAAATACTTCATCAGTAGAGACATGTACAAATTTAAAATTAGCCTTATCACTTAAACTATTATAATAATGACGCGCGCACTCTAATAAATTAAAGGTACCAACAATATTAGTCTGTACAAACTCTCCGGGGCCAATAATAGAGCGATCCACATGTGACTCTGCTGCCAGATGTAATATACCAATAGGATTATATTTATTGAAGATATTAGTTATTCTTTCATTATCACAAATATCTATTTGCTCAAAAATATAACGCTCGCTATCACTAACTGATTTGAATGACTCTAAATTACCTGCATAAGTTAATTTGTCAATATTAACAACGGTATAATCCGTTTGTTGAATTAATAGCCTCACCAAGGCTGAGCCAATAAACCCAGCTCCTCCCGTAACAAATAATGTTTGTGACATTTCTTATCATTTCCTCTTAATAGTAAAAATTGGTTTCAATATTTTTAAGAGATGGCTGCTTTTTATCTTTTTCAGATAAAAGTAAACCCCCACTTACTTCTGGCCATTTTATATCAATTTCCGGGTCATTAAATGCCAGTCCACGATCATGCTCTATTGAATATTCTGCATTAGTTTTATATAATAATTCGGCAAAGGCAGTAATTGTTAAAAAACCATGTGCAAATCCTTCAGGAATATATAACATGTTTTTATTACTTGCAGATAACTCATATCCTACCCATTTACCGTAAGTAGGAGAACCATGCCTGATATCTACAGCTACATCAAAAACTGCACCATAGCTACACCTTACTAACTTGGCCTGAGCTTTTGGGTTAAGCTGGTAATGTAACCCGCGCAGCACTCCATATGCCGACCTGGAATGATTATCCTGTACAAATTGGGTTGTAATTCCATTTTTAATAAACTCTGATTTTTTGTAACTTTCCATAAAGAAACCACGTTCATCTCCATGTACTACCGGTTTAATTAAAATCACGCCAGATAATGCCGTTTTAATAAACTCCATGTTTTACCTCACAAGTTGACGTAAATACTGGGCATAAGTGCTCTTTCCCATATCTTCACATATATATCTAATTTCTTCTTTACTTTTCCAGCCTTTATGTAAAGCTATTTCTTCTAAACAGGCAATCTTAATCCCCTGACGATGCTCAATAGTCTGAATAAAATTTCCAGCTTCGAGAAGTGAGTCATGCGTTCCGGTATCTAACCAGGCAAAACCGCGTTTTAAAGTTATTACTTTTAACTGATTTTGACTCAAATATATTTTGTTTAAATCAGTAATTTCTAATTCGTTTCTAACTGATGGCTTAACTTCCTTGGCATACTTTACTACGTTTGAATCATAAAAATATAATCCGGTAACTGCAAAATTGGATTTAGGCGCTAGTGGCTTTTCTTCCAGAGAGATGGCAGTATGACTATCATCAAATTCTACTACCCCATAACGTTCCGGATCAGAGACTTGATAAGCAAAAACAGTTGCCCCGTTATTAGTTTGGGCTTTTTTTAATATCTCGGTCATTCCGCTACCATAATATAAATTATCCCCAAGAATAAGACAAGCTGGCGATCCAGCTAAAAATTCTTCACCAATTAAAAAAGCCTGCGCCAGGCCTTCTGGTTTTTTTTGTACCGCATATTGCAATTTTATTCCAAAATTACTTCCATCACCTAATAATTGCTGAAACCTGCTTATATCCTCTGGAGTTGAAATAATTAAAACTTCACGTATCTCAGCCAGCATCAAAATAGATAGTGGATAATAAATCATTGGCTTATCATATACCGGTAAAAGTTGTTTTGATAATGCCTGTGTTGCCGGATATAACCTGGTGCCACTTCCACCGGCAAGAATTATTCCTTTATATTGCTTCAACATAAATTACCTCTTTCTTGTAAATATTAATATGCACCACTTCGGGTCATTACTACTAAAGCAGTTTTAAACAATATGACAAAATCATACCACAATGACCAGTTTTTTGTATAATAAACATCTAACCTTACTCTTGATACATAGTCTAAGTCATTACGCCCGCTAATTTGCCATAGTCCTGTGATTCCTGGTTTAACCAGCTTATAATAATATGCATCATCGCCATAACGGAGCAACTCGGCATCAATAATTGGTCTAGGCCCCACCAATGACATATCGCCCCTTATTACATTAAACAACTGGGGCAATTCATCTAAACTGGTTTTTCTTAAAAAAGCTCCAATTTTTGTCACCCGTGGATCATTTTTTAGTTTAAAATCTTTTTCCCATTCAAGCCTGGCACCAGCATCATTAGTCAATAAATGCTCTAAAATTTCGTGGCTATTAGGATACATAGTTTGGAATTTAATACAATAAAAATGCTTTCCTTCCACTCCGACCCTTTTATGCTTAAAAAAAACTTTATTCCGGGTAAGCATTTTTATACCAATTGCAATTAGTAAAAAAAAAGGAGATAATATAATTATTCCAAGTACTGATAAAATAATATCAAAAACACGTTTAATTATACGATTTAAACGCCGTGACAGATTATTTTGTAACCTCAGAAATAATTGGTCATTGCCAAAAAAATGTTCTAGTTCCACGCCATATAAAGGTAAGCCGCTAATATCTGGAACAATAGATACAAAAGTATATTTAGCTTGAAGAATATTAATTGTTTTGGCATTTTCTAATAATTGATGACCAGTTAATGCAAAAACTATTTCATAACCACTTTTTATGGTTTCATGCATATATAATTTGTATACTCCAAAAACCGGCAAAAACCGGCCATCTTTATTAATCTGTCTATTACTTTGTCTGTCCTCATCAACAATACTTAAATCAATAAAACCCATAAACTTATAACCAAGTATTGCATTATTAGTTAATAAAGTATATGCTGCAACAGCATTGGCACCCACGCCTATTATAAAAACCCCACGCTGCCATAAATTGAACTTAAGTAATATCTTCTTGGTAATATAACGAAAAGTTGGTAAAATAACCAATAACAAGCCCCAGAATAATAAAGTTAAAAATTTTACAACCTGATGTGACAAAAAATAACTTAATGTCATATGAAATAAAGCAAATAAGAAAATTGTAGAATAAAGCAGCCGTATCTCTTCCCAGGTAGGACGGCGCTTAACATAATGTTCCTGATACCAAAAAACCATAATTAACAATAGCCCGCCAAACTTGGCAGTACCAAATGTTAATAAACTTATATTATCAACACCGGGCCTTATTATAAATAGGAGAAGTTTAGCTAG
>JAJFBO010000208.1 GCA_020697025.1 Burkholderiales bacterium | reverse complement strand
AGTTTGTACTAACAGTTTATCTTGAATACTAAGTGTCCAGGCATGTTCGCCTCCCCATTCTTCACCTGGTCTATTACGAATTAATGTCCATGATTCAGCATATTGCCTACTACCGGTTTCATAAAGACGTGAAAAAGATATAATAGGCGGTTGAGATTGAGGTAATGCCTGGCTATAATTGTTTATGCCCAAGTTAGTGAATATTAGTTTATTAGAATATCCCCAATAAAACACAATATCTCTATCTTTAAATGCTTTTGGAAAATTATATTTTCCTTTCCAGGCTGTACCATCTGGTATTATCCATTTACCTAACTCATTTATTACAGGGTCAGTATATTTTACGCTACATTCCATGTATCCATCTGCATAGGTATTTCGTACGGATAAAGTTAACGTTGTAATTAGGATTAATAAATACATGTATAAATTAAATATTTTCATTCTACTTCCTTAAAGTTGATACCAGATTATAACATCGAGCTTTAAAAATAAACAATACGGAATTTCCGTAACTAGAGATAAAATGTACATGTACTTATGCGTTGATTTAGAATAGATTTTATGCTATTTTGTTGGATACAAAATAGCTAACAATATTTAGTTAAGAAAAATTGTATTTACCAGGAAATGGTTTCAATTAAATGATTGTGATTAGTATAAATACACACATCACCTGCAATATTAAGTGCTTCTTTAACAATTTGCTCCGAATTTAACTTACTATGCAGGGTTAGAGCCCTGGCAGCAGAGTAAGCATATGAACCACCTGAACCAATGGAGGCAATACCATGTTCCGGATCTAATACATCGCCATTACCTGTAATAATCAGACTATGTTCTTTATCTGCTACAATCAGCATGGCTTCTAATCTACGAAGCATGCGGTCTGTTCGCCAGTCTTTAGCCAGTTCAACAGCGCTACGCAGTAAATTTCCCTGGTGTTTTTCAAGTTTTTGTTCAAAGCGTTCAAATAAAGTAAATGCATCAGCAGTTCCTCCAGCAAAACCGGCAATAACTTTTTCATTATACAAACGGCGGATTTTACGCGCTGTTGATTTAATGACAATATTGCCTAAAGTAACCTGGCCGTCGCCGCCAAGACTTACACTATTATCTTTTCTAACTGAAATTATGGTTGTGCCGTGGTATTGTTCCATATACAAAATCCTTTTTATACTTTTTTATGCTAAAATCATGAGTTATAAATAACTATATAAAGACAAAAGAGTATAATTCAAGATGATCCAAGTAAAATTACCCGATAATAGCATTAAAAACTTTGAACAGGCACTTACTATTTTAGATGTGGCAAAAAGTATCAGTCCAAGTCTGGCTAAAGCGACTTTAGCTGGCCGTATAAATGAAGAGCTCAAAGATGTAAGTTATTTAATTGACCATGATTGTAGCCTAAAGCTAGTTACCGAAAAAGATAATGAGGCATTAGATATAATCCGTCATTCTGCGGCACACTTATTAGCTCAGGCAGTAAAACAATTATTTCCCGGTGCACAGGTAACTATAGGGCCGGTAATTGAAAATGGGTTTTTTTATGATTTTAGTTATGAGCGGGCCTTTACCCCAGAAGATGTAGTCTTAATTGAAAAGCGCATGCATGATATAGTTAAAAGCAACCAGATTATAGAACGTAAAGAATTATCGCGGGAAGACGCAATAGCATATTTTGCATCTATTGGTGAAAAGTATAAAGTCGAAATTATTTCGGCCATTGCCAATGATCAGGTTTTATCTTTATATACCCAGGGAGACTTTACTGATTTATGCCGTGGACCGCATGTACCAAGCACCAGTAAAATAAAAGCGTTTAAACTTACCAAACTAGCTGGAGCTTATTGGCGTGGAGATTCTAAAAACGAGATGTTGCAGCGCATTTATGGCACGGCATGGCGGAATAAGGAAGAATTGGATAATTATTTAACTATACAGGAAGAAGCCAAGCGGCGGGATCATCGTATAATTGGTAAAAATCTGGACTTGTTCCATCAGCAAGATGAAGCTCCAGGCATGATTTTCTGGCATCCCAAGGGTTGGGCTATCTGGCAGGAGGTTGAACAATTAATTAGGCGGGAGATTAGTTTAGATGGATATCAGGAATTAAAAACCCCACAAATTGTCGATAGAAGCTTATGGGAGAAATCTGGTCATTGGTCTATGTTTGGTGAGTCAATGTTTACTACCCATTCGGAAAATCGTGATTATGCGATTAAGCCAATGAATTGTCCGTGTCATATTCTTGTTTTTAATCAGGGTCTAAAGTCATACCGTGACTTACCTATTCGTTTTGCTGAATTTGGTTCATGTCATCGCAACGAGCCGTCAGGGTCCTTACATGGAATTATGCGTGTGCGTAATTTTATCCAGGACGACGGGCATATTTTTTGTACCGAAGATCAATTACAAAATGAAGCGCAAAAATTTATTGATTTAGTCTTTCGCATATATAAGATATTCGGTTTTAATGATGTAGCAATTAAATTATCCACCAGGCCAGAGAAACGTGTAGGTGATGATAGTTTTTGGGATAGTTCAGAAACTGCTTTAGCCAATGCTTTAGAGAGTAAAAATTTAAAATATACTTTGCAGCCAGGTGAAGGGGCATTTTATGGTCCCAAAATTGAATTTGCTCTTAAAGATTGTCTAGGACGTGAATGGCAATGTGGGACATTACAGCTTGATCCTAATATGCCTGGGCGCCTGGGCGCAACATATATTGCTGAAGATGGCAGTAAAAAAGTGCCACTAATGTTGCATCGCGCGGTATTAGGTTCACTAGAACGTTTTATCGGGGTTTTAATTGAACATTATGCAGGAGATTTTCCGCTATGGTTGGCGCCAATTCAGGCGGCAGTCTTAAATATCTCAGAAAAACAAGCGCCATACGCAGTTTCGGTGTATAATAACCTGAAAAATAATGGTTTTAGATGCGAACTTGATATAAGCAATGAAAAAATCGGGTATAAAATTCGTGAAAAAACTTTGCTTAAAGTACCGTATTTAATCATTATTGGAGATAAAGAAATTGAGAATAATACCATTACGCTTAGAAAACGTGATGGAACAGATATGGGATCAATGACGCTTGAACAATTTCAGGAATTGTTAGGTAGCGAATTAATTAGTTAATAATAAATTTTAGGAGTCTTATTATAAGTAAAGAAGCGCAAGTTCGCATTAATGCTGCTATTACAGCAGAAACAGTCCGTGTAATCGTTGATGACACGGGAGAGCAATTAGGAGTTATTAGTTTAAATGAAGCTATGGAACGCGCCCAGAGCCTGGGTGTTGATCTGGTTGAAATTTCACC
>JAJFBO010000207.1 GCA_020697025.1 Burkholderiales bacterium | reverse complement strand
AGATAAAGAAACCTCAGGTGTTATTATACGGGCTAATTCTCCTGGTGGATCGCCTGTTTACTCAAATATGATTTATAATGAAATTTTACGCCTGAAAAAACTTTATCCAAAAAAACCGGTTGAAGTTGTAATTGAGGAAGTATGTGCTTCCGGGTGTTATTATATTGCAGCGGCGGCTGATAAAATATATGCCAGTCCTTCAAGCATAGTAGGTTCAATCGGGGTAATTTATACAGGGTTTGGTTTAAATAAGCTTATGGATAAAATGGGCATTGACAGCCGTCTAATCATATCAGGTAAAAATAAGGCAATGGGCTACCCGTTTATTCCATCAAATAGTGAACAAAATGTAATGCAGCAAAAAATGTTAGATAAAGTTCATGCGCAATTTATCAATGCTGTAAAAAAAGGTCGCGGCAGCAGATTAAATAATGATCCGGATTTATTTTCCGGGCGTTATTGGATTGGTGAAGATGCGCTGCCTTTAGGACTGATTGACGGTTTTGCTAGTGTAGATAGTTTAGCCCGCGACTTATTTAAAACTGATAATTTGGTGGAATATACGCCAGACTCAGATGCATTGGAACGTATTGTTAAAAAGCTAGGCGTTGGCTTAGTAGACTCCGCTAAACAAGAAGCAATACTTACGCAGTTTGGAAAATTTAATTAAGGTGGATTTTTTGAATTGGCAGTTTATTCTGGATCTAATAATCGTTACCTGGATACTAGTTTGGATTGCTTATTCTATTATTGTTTTGATTTATTTAAATTATCTATCAAATAGATACTTAACTCCAGTTAATCGGGATGAATTAATTGATTAAAGAGAACTCAAAAATGCTGAGTAGTTGAAAAAAAAATATGAAAATACTGATATATTAAATATCCTGGTTCTAGTTGGTGGTGGTCTACGTGGACTTGTACCATTAAATGTTTTATCTTATATAGAGCAAAAAACCGGAAAAAAAGCTGGCGAATTATTTGATTTTATTGCGGGTTCTTCAACCGGTGCCATTACTGCTTTGGGTCTTTGTGCTGCGAATTCTGATGGGGATTATCGATTTTGGGCTAAAGAAATTTATGATGAATATGAAGCAAATGCACATAAAATTTTTAATTCCCCATGGTACCATCAATGGTTTACATTGTTTGGATTATTTGGTCCGCGCTATTTACCAGAGGGAAAGCTTAAAGTATTAGAGTATTATGTAGGTAATTCAACCATCGGTGAATTAAAGGGTAATTTGCTTATACCTGTGTATAATATTAATACAAACAGGCTTGAGATAGTAAAGAATTGGGCATCTTCTAAAGAGCAAGCCCACGCCAATTATTTGGCTAAGGATCTGGTAAATGGAGCATCAAGCCCACCAATGTTATTTCCGCCAATTGCTTTTTCATGCAATGCCAGGAAGCATTTGTTTATTGATCCGGCAGTGTTACTTACTAATCCGCTTCTGCATATTTTTATAAATGTCCGTACTTTATTTCCAAATAAAAAATTAAATATTGTATACTTGGGTAATGGGACAACTGCAACTGCAAAATATAGCTTTCGCAATATGTTTGCATTTGGTTTATATGGTATTTATCAATACGTGTTTAGTGCACCTGGATTAAGTTCAAGATTGGCGCTAGAATTTATGGAAGCTTACTTGGCTGAAGCTCAGACATTTGATGAGAATATCGTTTTTCATAAAATAACTAGCGATCCGGTTGATAATTTAAGCCCAACTTCTATAGCAAAAAGTAATATGCAAAAAATTCATGTATTTGCCCAGAAAATGTTAAAAGATAATTTGTACAAAATAGATAAGTTGGTTGAAGACCTTGTTCTAAGCCGCCTTTCAGAAAATCAAAACCATGAATAAATCAGGCAGCTTGCTAAAGTCATTGGCTGGGGTTAGCGGCATGACGTTAATCTCGCGTATAGTTGGTTTTTTACGCGATATGTTAATGGCTAATATATTTGGTGCCGGAATTGCAACTGATGCTTTTTTTATTGCATCAAAGTTACCCAATTTATTACGTAGAATTTTTGCTGAAGGGGCATTTTCGCAGGCTTTTGTTCCCGTGTTAGCCGAATATAAAAATCTACGAACACCGGCAGAAACCCGCGATTTTGTAGCCTCTGTTGCCGGGCTATTAGGATTTGTATTAGTTATATTTACTATTTTAGGTGTAATTTTTGCAAGTACCGTAATTGTTATAACAGCTCCAGGATTTACCAGTGATCCACAAAAGTTTTCATTAACAATAACTTTACTGAGGATAACATTTCCGTATATTCTTTTTATCTCTATGGCATCATTGGTAGGTGGAGTGCTAAATACGTGGCGGATGTTTGGGGTTCCGGCATTTACACCTACAATTTTAAATTTAACATATATTGTTTTTGCCCTATTTTTACGCAAATACTTTCATCCGCAGATTTTAGCTATGGCTTGGGCTATATTTATTGGTGGAATTTTACAGTTATGTTTTGGGTTGCCTTTTTTACGTAAGATCGGCATGCCAATTATTCCAAAAATAAATTTTAAGAATAAAGCGGTATGGAAAGTAGTTAAACTTATGGGGCCAGCAATTTTTGCTATGTCGATTGCCCAGATTAGCATGGTTATTAATACTATATTTGCTTCATTTTTACAAAGCGGCAGCGTCTCCTGGATGTATTTTGCTGATCGCTTAATGGAATTTCCCACGGGCGTGTTAGGTGTTGCGCTAGGTACAATATTATTACCCAGTCTTTCTAAACATGCCAGTAATAAAGATGTTATAGAGTTCTCTAAAACACTGGATTGGGGTGTACGGTTGTGTCTTATCCTGGCGCTGCCATCTACAGTTGGTTTAGCACTAATTGCCAAGCCATTGACAATGACTTTATTTATGCATGGCAAATTTAGCATGTTTGATGTGATTATGACCCAACGGGCATTAATTGCATATTCGGTGGGTTTATTAGGCTTAATTCTGGTTAAAGTGTTTGCTCCTGGATTTTATGCTAATCAAAATATAAAGACACCGGTTAAAATTGCAATATTTGTTTTAATTTGTACCCAATTTATGAATTTGGCGTTTATTGGCCCGCTAAAACATGCTGGGTTAGCTTTGTCTATCGGACTTGGGGCCTGCCTTAATGCTGGATGTCTATGTTATTTATTAATTAAAAAACGGATGTATCTACCAAGTTCTGGCTGGAAAGCTTTTATTATAAAATTATTTGCCGCAGTTGTGATTATGGCAGTTTGTATAATTCTATCCCTAAATACTATGCCGTTAAATTTTGCCGGACGCACCTATTTAAGAGTATTATCTTTATTGGCTATAGTACT
>JAJFBO010000206.1 GCA_020697025.1 Burkholderiales bacterium | reverse complement strand
ATTTTATTGATAATTATAAATATGATGTCATAGCAACTATGCCAGAAGCCATAAAGAATATCTATACCCACAAATTTAGTAGACCTTGTGCCTGGTTGTTTGGTAATGAGGGAAATGGCGTATCTTCTTCACTATTAAACAGGGTTAATCATGAGCTGGCCATACCCATGAAAGGCAAAACTGAATCACTAAATGTAGCTATGGCTGCAACAGTTTGCCTATTTGAGATGGTACGTCAAAGATATATTTATGAAGGTTAAAGTTAAGATACAATGAAATTATTTATATTTCAATTAATTTTTAAAATGATGTCTTATCTGCCGCTTTCATTTTTAAGAAGCCTAGGCAGTATTATTGGTATTATCGGATTTAAATTTTCCAAGCGCTCTGGACGGCGTATGAAAGCCAATTTGTTGGCAACTGGTATATGCACAGAAGAAAATATTGATAAATTTGCACGTGATGCGGCTAAAGAATGGGGTAAAACTATAGTTGAAACAGTAGCGATTGCCTGGCAAAAAGGACCTGCCGTATGTGCAAAATTAGCTTCTCAGGGAATTAATTTTGATCAGATGCTAGCCGCTACCAAATTAGGACCAGTATTATTCTTAACCCCGCATATTGGCAATTTTGAGATTGGTGTTAAGGCTGTTTCAGCAATTGTAAAAGATAGGACCCTTAATATCTTATACAAACCTAGTAAAAACCCTGTATTTAATGCTATAATGCTAGACGGCAGGACAGAGACAAATATCAAGCCGGCACCAACGACGCGCCAAGGTGTAGCTCAATTACTTCGTGCGCTAAAAAATGGCGGGGTAATTGGTATATTACCTGATAATGTTGCCTCGGGGGGTGATGGAGTGTGGGTAGATTTTTTTGGTAAAAAGGTTTTTGCAACTACGTTGGCAGCCAAGCTAATATTGTTTCCTGGAGTAACAACTTTTTTTGTTTCTTCGATGCGTGTAGATAATGGTTTTATTATGGACTACCGTTCATATATTCCAAAAACAACAAATATATCTGAGATAGTACAGGATATTTATAAAACGTTAGAAACTATAGTATTAAATGCACCGACTCAATACTACTGGAGTTATGATCGTTTCCGCACCCCAGGACATGCCCCGTTAATAAATGCTGATAATGGTAATGAGTAATGCTGCATAAACAAATAGGTATGACGATAGCCTTTGCTGTTGTTTGGTTGATTAACAAATTACCAGTGAAGATAACACGCTTTATTGGTAATATTTTGGGAGCTATAGGCTACCTTTTAGCCGGGAAAAGAAGACGTGTTGGATTAAAAAATCTGAGCTTATGTTTTCCTGAAATGAGTAATAACGAAAAAAACAAAATTATTTATGAGCATTTTAAATATTTGGTAAATTCGGCCTTACAGTATGGTTTATTATTTTATGGCAGTCCTAACCAGATAAGAAAATTAGTCAAACTAAAGAACTTTGAATATGTAATGGAGCATTACGAAAAACGTCCTATAATATTATTATGTCCTCATTTTGTTGGTTTAGATATGGCAGCAAGCCGTATGACTTTGGAGATAGTTGGTTACAGTATATATTCAGAGCAGAAAAATAGTTTGGTTGGTGACAAATTAAAAGAAGCCAGACTTAGGTTTATCAAAGATAAAGGCGGCGAGGTGTTTTCACGTAAAGAGGGACTTAGGCCAGTCATTAAACGTTTACGTGAAACAAAAAGAGTATTTTATTATTTACCAGATCAGGACTTAGGTGAAAGAGACTCGCTGTATGTGCCATTTTTTAATCATCCAACCTGTGCAACCGTTAATGTTTTACCCAAGTTAGTACAGCTAACTAATGCATTAGTTGTATCAGTTTTTGTATATTGGGAAGATAATCAATATATTGTGGAATTTTCAAAACCGTGGGAGAATTACCCGACTGATGATTTAAGGCAGAATGTTATTTTGATGAATCAGGTTATTGAAGATATGGTACTCCGGGCAAAACCGCAGTATTTTTGGTTGCATAAAAGGTTTAAAACCCAGCCAAACATAGAACGTGGATCAATATATAATAAATAATTATTTAGCCTTAGGCAGTTTTAAGGAAAAGTAAATGCATGTAATAGACAGGCCAAGCAGATATTCACGCGATTATCTAGAAAAATTATTTCAATATACCTTAGGTGAAGATATTGGAAATGCAGTAAGCCATATTGTTGGAAGTTTCTTTGGGTTATTGGCTTTAATTACATTAACCTGGATAGCTGCCAGATACGGCAACTGGCTAGATGGGGTTGTGTTTATTGGCTATGGCTTAAGTATTTTATTTATGTTTTTAATGAGTACATTATATCATTCGATGATAAACCATACTGCACGCTCAGTTTTTAAAAAGTTAGATCATATATCAATTTATATTCTAATAGTAGGATCCTATGCGCCATATGTATTTAGCTTATTAAAGACCCAGCGGGCATATATAGTTTTTACAATAATGACAATAGTAATGATTATAGGCATAATATTTAAATCATTATATGCCGGCAGATTTAAAAAAACCAGTACGCTTATTTATGTAATAATGGGCTGGGGCTCACTATATTTATTACCGCAAATTATAGCTGATATCTCAAAAATTGGTTTACTGTTTATGATCGCCAGCGGTTTGGCATATACATTAGGTGCTCTACTGTATGCATTTGGCAAGTTTAAGTATTCGCATATGGTTTGGCATCTATTTGTTATCTTTGGCGTAGTTTTTATGTATATCTCAATAGCTTTTTTTATTTTACAGTATAGATAATTATGACTTTTTTGGCTCATGAATCCGCAATAATTGATGATGGTGCAAAAATAGGGGATGGCACTAAAATATGGCATTTTACGCATATTTGTAGTGGTGCAATCCTGGGACAGAATTGTTCACTTGGACAAAATGTTTTTATTGGTAATAACGTAAGAATTGGCAATAATGTAAAGCTGCAAAATAATGTTTCAGTTTATGATGCAATTACTTTAGAAGATGATGTATTTTGTGGACCGTCAATGGTTTTTACTAATGTCTATAATCCGCGGAGCCATATTAATAGAAAACATGAATACCGTAAAACTTTAGTTCAAAAAGGTGCTACAATTGGCGCAAATGCAACTATTTTATGTGGGGTTACTATTGGTAGATACGCTTTTATTGGTGCAGGTAGTGTAGTTAATACTGATGTTCTAGATTTTTCGATCATGGCTGGAGTACCAGCAAGACATATTGGCTGGATGTGTACCTGTGGAATCAAACTGTCTGTGGAAGCAACATCCATGGCTATTTGTTGTGAATGTGGGAATAGCTATAAAATAAAC
>JAJFBO010000205.1 GCA_020697025.1 Burkholderiales bacterium | reverse complement strand
GCTTATAGCTATTCAATGGTGGAACTGGGATATGGAGAAAATCGTTAGTGCATATGATGCTATTATGAATAGTAACATTACTGTATTAGAAAAATATTAAGCTCCAGGTTACTTTCTAAGACATTTTGCTTGAAGTTTATATAATTGTTTACGGATGAATATACAAGAGCAAATTATTGGTTATCCTTATGATCAAAATTGGCCTCAAATATTTAAAATTGATGCGCTTCTATTGATACCACTCTTAGTTTACGTTTATAAAATCAAATAATGTGTTTTACCTACATATTCGGACCTAACTGGCAATGATGAATGCTACCAACTACTTGCATATTGCGGCTAATTTATTTTCTGGGATCGAATCATAAAATATTTTAACAATATCAGGATTATGTAATTTTCTCGACACTCTAATTTCATTTAAAAAAGTATATCCGGTATCTCTGATTGTACCAGAATTAATATTATAAGCCTTATCACTCAATGCATCTGGCAATGAAATGAATTTAACCCCTAGTTTTTTATATTGAGTAAGTAATTGATCTAACATTTGTGCATCTAATGCGCCAATGTGCAGTAATAAAATATACTTAATATCTCTTCTAAATAATAGTTGCGATAATGCTTGTGCTGCTGGTATTGCAGCAATTCCCGAATCTAAATAGCTTTTCTTAATAAAGTTAATAGATTTTTTATCTTTCTTATATATACATTTTGCGTATGGATTATTCCATTCATAATCCCAAAAATCCAGAGTTACTTCTGCAATCTTGTAATTATTATCAAATAAGAATTTTCTAATGGCATCTCGCTTATCTTTAGTATTACCTTCTCTTAAATATGGATACCTAAAATATTTATAATTTTTATCTACCATAAATTGCCGTAAGATTGGTTCATTCTGTGTAATATTGGTAATATACTGATCTTGTGCATTTGCAGTTATATTCATATGCGAGTATGTATGATTGCCCAATAGTTGACCTGAGTCTACCCATAATTTGAGAACATTTTTGGTGTCTTGGTCGGTGACATTGTAACCATTTATAAATCCATATACTCCACTAATATCGTGTTTTTTAAATGCTGCCAACATTGTGATAGCAATTTTCGTTCTGCTAATATCATTTGGAAGATCTCCATGTGATGGTAAATCATCAACAGTAATCGCAACCTCGATCGCAGAAGCGTATTTTATAAAAATTATTAGTAATAATAATCTTTTAAACTTTAGTATTATTTTCATTGCAGACTCTTATTATAAAAATGTATTATTTAAGTTTCTTAGTTTTACGTAATTGGACCAACGGGCACATATGAACAAAAACTTACAGTTTTAGCAACACAGAGTCGTTAAATGAAGAAGTTATATCGTTTGTCATAGCGGAGGTAAGCTCAAAAAAGATATTTTTAATATCGTTCTGGGTTAAAATTATTTTTAATTATTGTAATAACGTGAGGGATACTAGGCCCAATTATAGTGGGTGCATGTAGATATTCAATAAAAGCACGAGTTATATAAGTAAAATATACTGGCCCATCAGGCTCCTGATCTTTCCATAGTGGATCTCTAGAATACGCGTCCTGTACCCAATCATATAATGGAACAATATGGAAATGAGGTGGATTGCCTGGTTGATGACCAAAACGGCAGATATAGACTAACTTAGCATTTAAATATTGCTCGAGGATTCTGCTTATTTCAGCTTGGAGCGTTCCCAATTCTGTGAGTGACTCATGAGAAAGATCCGCAAGAGAACTACTTTTTGTTTCTTTAGCAGCTAAAATTAAATATCCTGGTAATTTGGAATCCTGGCGATGTTTTAATTGCCAATATTTACTTTCATAAATAAGCATAACTTAATCCTTTAAACCAAAATTTCTTCAATGATTCTAAACTCTTTTTGCACCTCAATCGCATTCGCTTCAGAAATTCCAGCAGCAATTATTAATGCTTTCCATAATCCCCAAGCCTTTGCCCTCACCCAAGTATCATGCTCCATATTGATAGATTGAATAAACACATCTCGACTTTTACTGTAAAACATAGTCCATGCTATAGTTAAATCACATGCAGGATCGCCAATCGCCAGCTGACCGAAGTCAATTATTGCTGACAATGCTCCATCAGCTACTAATATGTTTCCAGGGCTAATATCACCATGTACCCACACAGGACGACCAGCATACTTAGTATTAATAGCTTTCTCCCATAAGTTTAAGACAGCTTTTTGATCTACATTGTCCTTTAGGAGCGAAATAGCTTTACGAGTTTCCTCATCATAATTTAATAATGCTCCACCACGGTAGAAATTTTGCGTACTAGGTAGCGGACCGCCTGCGGTATCAATTCGCTGAAAGGCATTCATAAAGTCAGCTAAATCATGTGCGAAACTTTCCAAATTGTTAATTTCACCAAGTAGTGCTGATTCACCTTTTAACCATTTATAAATTGACCATTTCCAAGGATAGTCAACATCTGGCTGCCCTTGAGCTATAGGAATAGGAATTTGATAAGGAAGATGTATAGCAAGTTTTGGTAACCATAATTGCTCTTTTTCTACCTGAAAAGTATATTCTTGCTTGCTTGGCAGACGAACTAAAAGCTCTTTACCTAGTCGAAAGGTACGGTTGTCACAACCTTGATGTGCAACAGCTTTTATAGGCAAATTTTTTAATTCAGGAAATTGCCTGGTAATTAAGTTGTGTACCAGTATTTCATCTATAATCATTTATATCAATTAAATCAAAATTAAATAGTTTATAAGTTTTAGTTGCCAATTCCATAAATTTATCAGGAGCTAAGTTATCCTCTAAACACCAGCATGCGGCTAAAATAAGATGGGTAAAGTACCAAAATCTAACTCTAGTGAGGTCATAATTAAAAAATTCTGCAATAAATTTAGTATCTACCTCTATATCTATAATAAAAGCCCACACTTCATTTATAGGATAGCCTATAACTCCTTTAGGGTCAATGATAAGCCAGCCTTCCCTATGTTTTAAAATATTATCATGATGTAAATCACCATGCAATAATATTTGTGGTTCTGTTGAATTAAGTAATTTATCACGTAATTTTCGGGCTAATGTTAAATAGTGTTCAGGTATTTGCCATTCTTTATCAAGTGCTTTTAGCCAGTCGCTAATTTTAGGAAATATATGATTAAATTTTGGTTGAGAATAATGTAATTTGGCAGTTAGTTCACAGCAAATCTTTATTTTAGAAGCATTGTCTATCTCCCTCATCTGTTTAAGCGATACTCCTGGTACTGCTTGTTGAATTAATAATACACCTTTGTCTTTAGCTAAAATCTTTACTGCACCATGATTTGCGAAAGTCTCTAGCGCA
>JAJFBO010000204.1 GCA_020697025.1 Burkholderiales bacterium | reverse complement strand
TCACCATTTTTATTGCGTTCTTCAACAATTAGTTCTGCAACATTCCTGCCCACACCTTTTATTGCTCCTAAGGCATAACGAATTTTAGTCTTGTCAATTGGTTTAAAGGGGTAGATCGAATGATTTACATCCGGAGGTAAAATAACTAAATCATTATCCAGGCAATCCTGGTAAAATTCATATAGTTTATCAGTTTTATCCGATTCCGAAGTTAAGGTTGCAGCCATAAAGCAAGATAAATAGTGTGCCTTTAAATATGCCGTGTGATATGAAACTACCGCATAAGCCGCACTATGCGATTTATTAAAGCCATATTCAGCAAATTTAGCCATAAGATCAAATAAATTTTCTGCAAGATCGGCCGGATATCCTTTTTTTAAGGCGCCATTAATAAAAAGGCTTTTATGTTTTGCCATCTCTTCTGGTTTCTTCTTGCCCATTGCCCTTCTAAGTAAATCTGCTCCACCTAAGGTATACCCACCAATAATTTGCGAAATTTGCATTACCTGCTCTTGATATACTATCACTCCATAAGTTGGTTCCAAACAGGCTTTTAAATCATCATGAAAATAATCCGGCTTATCAATCCCTTTTTTACGGCGGATAAAATCATCTACCATTCCAGAACCTAAAGGCCCTGGCCGATATAGCGCAAGTAATGCAATAATATCTTCAAACCGGTCTGGCTCTAATTTAGTTAATACCCGCTTCATACCGCCTGACTCAAGCTGAAATATTGCAGATGCATTGCCAGCACGGAGCAGTTCGTATACCGCTTTATCATCAAATTGATAATACGATAACACAACATCTTTTTTATGCAAAGTCTTAATGTTATCTAAAGTTTCCTGAATAATAGTTAAGTTGCGTAATCCTAAAAAGTCGAACTTAACTAATCCGACACTTTCAACATCATCCTTATCTAATTGTGATGTTTGCATACCATCAGCCAGATATAACGGGCAAAAATCATTTAAATCTGACGGCGCTATTAATACTCCCGCGGCATGTTTACCTACGCTTCTGGTTAAGTCCTCAAGCTGTGTGGATAAATCCCATAAGCGTTTTACTTCATCATCGGCTTTGTCAATCCTATCTTTTAAATCGGGAAACTTGTCGTAGGCCTCTTTTAAGCTATAACTCTTGGCTGGCGTATTTAGAATTAATTTGGATAAGGAGTCGCATAAACCATAGGGTAAGGCTAATGCTCTACCCACATCTTTAATAACTGCTTTTGAAGACATTGTACCAAATGTAGCAATTTGCGCAACTGCATTAGCCCCATACTTATCTTTTACATATTCGATAACTTTTTCACGTTTTTCCTGACAGAAATCAATATCAAAATCTGGCATAGACACCCGCTCAGGATTTAGAAAACGCTCAAACAGCAATCCATAACGTAGTGGTTCAATATCAGTTATTCTAAGAGCAAATGCAACTAAGGAACCAGCTCCAGAACCACGTCCAGGCCCAACCGGTATGTAATTTTGTTTAGCCCAGTTAATGAAGTCTGCAACAATCAGAAAATAACCAGCAAAACCCATCTGAATAATAGTTTCAATTTCTAGTTCTAAGCGGCTTTCAAATTTTGGAGCGTTTTTCTCACGTTCTGATTCATCAGTATAGATTTCTTCCAGTCGTTTTTTTAATCCTGCTTTAGATGTTACAAAAAGGTATTTATTCAAATCCATTGCATCAGGAGTTTTAAAATCTGGTAGATAATATTTATCCAGGATGATTTCTAAATTACATCTTTTAGCAATTTCTAAAGTATTAGTAATACTACAAGGTATATCAGAAAATAATTGAATCATTTCCTGTTGTGAAAGAAAATACTGATCTTTACTAAATTTTGTTTTTCGGCGTTCATCATCATATTGGTTACTATCTGCAACGCATACACGAACTTCATGAGCCAGATAATCTTCTGATTTGGCAAACTGGATTGGATGAGTCGCAACTACAGGAATATTGGTTTCTTTAGCAATTTGGACTGACTTTGAAATTAATAAATTAACTTCCGGATAATGGGTAAATCGTTGCAACTCGATATAATAGCTATCTGGGAAAGCCAACGCCCAGCGTTTTGCTCTCGCAATTGCTACATCAATTTTATTATTAATAATTAAATGTCCAATATCCCCACCAACTCCCCCAGATAAAACAATCAAATCTGACTGTGTCTCATTTAAGAGCCATTCATCTTTTACATAAGGTATATCAAGAATTTTATTTTCAGTAAATGAGCGCGTAATCAATTTGCATAATGAACGATAGCCAGCTAAATTTTTAACAAGAACCAAAATTTTATAATGATTAGTTTCATCATCTCCCTCCACATTTAACTCAGCTCCAATTATTGGCTTGATGCCTTTATTACGGCAAGCCTTATAAAACTTTACCAGACCAAATATATTATGCAAATCCGTCATTGCTAATGCATACATTTGATGTGAAGCAGCCAGATTTACTGCATCATTAATTCTTAATATACCATCGGTAACTGAAAATTCGGTATGTAAGCGGAGATGAACAAAATCATGCACAATATAATTCCACAATAAAGATTAGTGTTTTTTGATAGTTGCATATTCCTAATAACTTCCAGAACAGTCTTTGTTATTAGCTACAATCATCTTTTAAGAGGTATACATTATAACATGCCATTTCTGCAAAGACTAAAATCGCAATAATTTATTATTAATACTCTCTTAAGCAGTATATATTAATATTTTAGGAAAACAAATCTACTGTACAGGCCTATTAACACTAAATAATCATAGTTTTATACATTATATAGTATAATACATACTTAAAAAATTTGGAGGCATTAGTCAATGCGCGATTTCGCAAAATTGGAAGAAATCTTAGATTATAAGTTTATTAATATTGAATTATTAAAATTAGCTCTAACTCATAGGAGCTACAACCGTGAAAACAATGAACGTATGGAATTTGTAGGTGATGGTGTTTTAGATTATGTAATTGCAATGAATCTATATACCAGATACCCCCATTTTGCTGAAGGCAACTTATCCAAGTTAAGAGCGGCTTTAGTCAACCAAGATACCTTAGTTGATATTGCAAATAAAATAAATTTAGGACAGTTTATCTTACTAGGCGATGGTGAAGAGAGAAGCGGTGGGAGAAAACGACCTTCTATTCTTGCAGATTGTCTGGAGGCAATATTTGCCGCAGTAGCATTTGATTCATCTTGTATGGAATCTGCAACTGTTATTGAAAAATTATATAGTGAATATCTGGATAATGCAGAACATTTAATTAGCAAGGACTTCAAATCTATTTTACAAGAACATTTACAACGCCGTAAAATTAGTTTGCCAGTTTATGAACTACGCGGAACTGAC